>JAITWC010000136.1 GCA_031285485.1 Alistipes sp. | reverse complement strand
CCGCGCGCTCCTTGAACGCACGATCGTAATTCCTTTTTTCAATACTCTTTTCCATTGCCCAAAGTTAAGTTTTGTTTTGGCTTAACTTTTTATGCGGGCTAAGTTAGGAACTCCAGTTTATCTTTGTGTAACGTTATTTGAAGTAGCGCAAAACGCTGTGGTTTATTGAGGTAGGACGAACACCAAATCGTTACCATGCACCAAAAAACATTACTTTTTGCCCCCGGTCATATTTGTGTTTCACCTAATTATGACTTTTAGGGCTATTTTTCTCGAAAAACGTTACCTTTGTTCTCCGATTTGAGTCATCCAATCATTTTTTTGCGAGATGAAATACATCCTTGAAGAGATCACACCATCAGCCGGAGGGAAAGCCGGGGCCGCGGGTAAAATAACAGGGGCTGCCCGCGAGTTTTTGGATATGCCCAAACGGCTTTACCAGGGCAACCGCAATTGGGTGTGCCCGTTGGACAGCGACATAGAGGGCACTTTCGACCCCGCCTGCAACAAGAAGTTCCGGGGAGGAGAGGCGGCCCGCTGGATAGCGCGCGACGCCGACGGCCGGGTGGCGGGACGCATAGCGGCGTTCTACAACCGCGACGACGCGGCCCTTGAGGAGCAACCCACCGGAGGGATCGGTTTCTTCGAGGCCGAGAACGACCAACAGCTTGCAAATATGCTCTTCGACACCGCCCGCGACTGGCTCGCCGCCCGTGGCATGGAGGCGATGGACGGCCCGATTAATTTCGGTTCCCGGGACGCCTGGTGGGGCCTGCTGGTCGACGGATTCGAGTTCCAGCCCCTCTACACGAATCCCTACAATCCGCCCTACTACATAGAGTTGTTCGAGAATTACGGATTCCGGAACTATTTCAATCAATACACATACAACCGCAAGCTGAAGGCGGGCATCCTCAACCAGTCGGTCTACGAACGGGTCAAGCGACTGGAGGAGTCGCCGGGCTACCGGTTCGACCACATCGACATCCGCAACCTTGAACAGGTGGCCGAAGATTTCCGCCTCGTCTACAACAAGGCGTGGGCCAACCACTCGGGCGTGAAACCGATGGAACGCGAGGACGCCGAAAAGATGATGCGCACCATGAAGCCCATCATCGACGAGCGGCTCATCTACTTCGCGTGGTTCAACGACGAACCGATCGGTTTCTTCATCATGGTGCCCGACCTGAACCGCGTCGTCGGCCGTTTCGGCGGCAAGATGAACCTCATCAACAAGATCCGCCTGTGGAGCATGCTCAGGTTCACCCACCGCGCCGACCGCATCTTCGCCATCATTTTCGGCGTCGTGCCCGAGTTCCACGGCAAGGGGATCGAGAGCGGCATCATCCACCGTTTCGAACAGGAGGTGAGCAGGTCGAACATGCACTACCGCAGCCTCGAACTGGCCTGGGTGGGCGATTTCAACCCCATCATGATGCGCATGGTGGAGAGCTACGTCTGCGCCACAAGGCACAAGACCCACGTCACCTACCGCTACCTGTTCGACCGCACGAAAGAGTTCAAACGCGCCCCCCGCATGGGGGTCAAAAAACAGTCTTAAACGAACAATCCCTTTGAATATGAAAGAAACCGCTTTCACAAAGTACCACATTGCGAACGGGGCGCGTATGGCCGGGTTCGCGGGTTACAACATGCCCATCGAGTTCACCGGCATCAACGACGAACACCGCACCGTGAGGGAGGGCGCCGGAGTGTTCGACGTCAGCCACATGGGCGAGATCTGGGTCAAGGGCCCGCGGGCGCTCGCATTCCTGCAACGCGTCACCACCAACGACGTGAGCGCGCTCGTGGACGGCAAGGCGCAGTATTCGGCGATGCCCAACGGCCGCGGGGGGTTGGTGGACGACATTCTGGTCTACCGCCTCGACGGGGCGACCTACCTGCTGGTGGTGAACGCCTCGAACATCGACAAGGACTGGGCACACCTGTGCGCGCACGCGGCCGAGTTCGGTCTCACACCGGGCAGGGAGCTGTACAACGCCTCCGACGAGATCTGCCAGCTCGCCGTGCAGGGGCCGCTGGCCATGAAGGTCGTTCAGAAGATGTGCCCCGCGCGGGTCGAGGATATACCTTACTACACATTCGTGAAGACCGAGGTGGCGGGCATTCCCGACGCGATACTCTCCGCCACGGGCTACACCGGGTCGGGCGGCTGCGAGATCTACGTGGCCAACGGCGAGGGCGACAGGTTGTGGACCGCGCTGTGGGAGGCTGGCGGGGAGTTCGGCCTGAAGAACATCGGCCTCGGCGCGCGCGACACGCTGCGGCTCGAAAAGGGTTTCTGTCTCTACGGCAACGACCTCGACGATGGCACCTCGACCATCGAGGCGGGCCTCGGATGGATCACGAAGTTCGCCGAGGGGAAAGATTTCATCGACCGCGCGCTGTTCGAGCGGCAGAAAAAAGAGGGCGTCGCACGCAAACTCGTCGCGTTCCGGATGACGGAGCGCGGCATTCCCCGCCACGGCTACGCTCTGGCGGCCGCCGACGGCCCGGAGATCGGCACGGTCACCTCCGGCACGATGTCGCCGATGCTCAGGGAGGGGATCGGCATGGGCTACGTGGCCGCGGCCCACGCCGCTCCCGGCACGGAGATCGCCGTCGTGATCCGCGAAAAGCCCGTAAAGGCCACCATCGTCAAAGCTCCGTTCGTGTAGCCCGGCGCCATCCCCTCCGGCGGCGGCGGGGCGGATGATCCGACGGAAGCGACAGCCAAAACAACTTCGGAGCGGCTTGCGGGGCTTCCGCAAACACCAAAACAACTTCGGAGCAGCTTGCGGGACTCCCGCAAAGACCAAAACGGGGCCGGAATCCTGAAATGAGAAAAGCTAAAGCCGGGCGGCCGAAAGATCGCCCGAACCGAGGTCGAGACGAAGGGCCACGACCAGCAACAGAGTGAAGGCAAGAA
>JAITWC010000132.1 GCA_031285485.1 Alistipes sp. | reverse complement strand
CCGCGCGCTCCTTGAACGCACGATCGTAATTCCTTTTTTCAATGCTCTTTTCCATTGCCCAAAGTTAAGTTTTGTTTTGGCTTAACTTTTTGTGCGGGCTAAGTTAGGAACTCCACTATTTGCTTCTTGCCGATCGTCGGCAGAGAGCGGGAACGGCGAATTTGCCGCGAAAATCGAAACCGACGGCACCGCCCGGCGCGACAGGGCCGCCGCAAAAAACAGATCCGTTATCTCCACACCTCGCGGATCGGCCTGACCATGCGCGACACCACGACCCCGATCCCGAACAGCGGCTCGAACAGGTCGTTCAGAAAGTAGAGCGGCACGAGACGCCTCTCGCCCAGCCGCCGGGCCACCCTGCGCATCTGCAACATCACCGCCGCGAAGCGCAGCGCCGCCACGCCGCCCACGCCCACCCGCACCTCGAAAGGCATCAGGACGGCAGCGGCGGCGGCGGCGACGAAAAACAACAGCCTGCTGCCCGCCTCCAGACCGATGTACCAACGGACGCGGAAAGGATAGAACGGATAGGCGTGGTTGCGCAGCCGGCACTCGCCCAGCCACCACCCGAGCCCTCCCCACTTCGTCTGCCGCACGGTGGCCTTGGGGTGCACCACTATGGTGTAGTTGTCGCGCGTCACGATCTGCTGCATGAACAGGTCGTCCTCGCCCAGATTCATGTTGAGGTGGCCGAAGCCCTTGTGCCGGAAGTAAAGTTCGCGCGCGAACCCCATGTTGTGAATCGTGCCGCGGTATGGCTTGCGGCGGATAGCCGCGGTGAGGTAGAGCAGCGACGAAAACATGCGCGACGAACGGATCAGCTTGTCGGCCAGCCCCCGCGAAGGCTCCACGCCGCAGTAGCCGATCACTATCTCGCCCTTGGCAAACCCCCTGGCCATGAGCGACAGCCACCTGTGCGAGGCGGGGTGGGCGTCGGGCGTGGTGATGACGATGTTGTCGTGCCGGGCGGCCTTGATACCTATGTTTATCGCCATCTTGTTGGAGATGGGGAACAGCGGGTGCTGCTTGACGCGGCTCACCCGGAACCTCGGTTCCGACACCGACACCGCCTCCAGTGTCTCGGCAAACTCGCCGTTGTTGCCCACATACACCACTATCACCTCGAACGGTTCGTAGTCCTGCGCCAGCAGCGCGGGCAGGCTGTTCTCGACCCACAGATAGTCGTCGCCCATCACCACCACCACCGAAATCGAGCCCGCACCGTCGCGCGAGTCGCGCCGCCCCCCGATCCTGAACGACGGCAGCCGCCGGAACAGCCCCAGATAGTAGCGCATCTGTATGGCGAACAACACGATGAGCGCCCCCATCAGTCCCAGCCCGAGTGTGCCGTACATCCCGACGGCGGCGTTGAAGTATTGTGCGATGATATCCATGTCCGGAAATTGTTCCGCAAAGATACGGCAAGACCTCGTCAAAAAAAACATTTAACGCAACAGTAGTGGTTAGTAATTATTAATTAGTAATTTTGTCTCGGCGCCGCAGGGGCGCTCTGCCGCCGGCCTCCGCCAGGAGACCGGAGGAAAGTCCGGGCAACACAGAGTGCCGTCCTTCCTAACGGGAAGAGGTTCGCAAGGGCCTGTATGGCGTAACAGAGAACAGACCGCCGCACGGGGTGACCCGGAACGGCAAGGGTGAAACGGCGGGGTAAGAGCCCACCGCGCGGGTGGCGACACTCGCGGCACGACGCGACGACGGGTTGCAAGATCATGTATATCGGCGCTACGAGGGTTACTCGCCCCATGCCGAAGGGTAGATCGCTGATGAGGCTGCCGGCGACGGCCGTCCGAGATAAATGGCAGAGGGCCGAAAAGGCGGGACGAGCGGTCACGCGCTCCACCGCCCGAACGGCCACAGAACCCGGCTTACAGCCCCTGCGACGCTTTCTTTTATCGGAATTGGCAATAAAGCGTCGATTTATATCGTCCGGAACTTCGGACGGAACGCCGCGGATTGCGGGAAGGTTTCCGAGACTTCGGACGGAGCGCCGCAAGCCGCGGGAGGGTTTCCGAATCTTCGGACGGGGCGCCGCAGGCCGCGGGAGGGTTTCCGAATCTTCGGACGGGGCGCCGCAAGCCGCGGGAGGGTTTCCGAGACTTCGGACGGAGCGCCGCGGGGTCGCGGGACGACCTCTCAAACTATGTGAACTATGTTGATTTAGCAATCCCCTTTCATGTTACCATTGACTTTGACCCTGAACATATCTCCCTGTCCGAACGACACCTTCATGTTCGATGCGCTGGTCAACGGGCGGATCGGGACGGGCGGGTATCGGTTTGAGGTCGACTTTGCCGATATCGAGGAACTGAACCGGCGGGTGTCGGCCGACGGCGGCAGCGGAGAAGGCAGCCCCGACATCTGCAAGATCAGCTACGCCGCACTGCCCGCAATCACCGACCGATACACTCTGCTCGACAGCGGCAGCGCGCTCGGCAGCGGCAACGGTCCCGTTTTCGTCACCCGCCCGGGAGCCGGAGAGATTAAAACAGTCGCCATCCCCGGCCTTCGCACCACCGCTAACCTGCTGCTACAAAAGCTCTATCCCACCATCACCGACCTGCGGCCGATGATGTTTTCGGAGATCGCACCCGCGGTAGCGCGCGGCGATGTCGACGCGGGGGTGCTGATCCATGAGGGGCGCTTCACGTGGCACGAACACGGGCTGGAACTCGTCGCCGACCTGGGCGTCGAATGGGACAGGGCCACGGGCGGGCTGCCGCTGCCTCTTGGGGCGATCGTGGCGCGGTGCGGACTGCCGCCGAAGGTTGTGCGCGATGTGGAGGGGCTGATACGCCGCAGCATCGAATACGGTTTCGCCCACCCCGCGGCCTCGCGCGAGTTCATCAGGGCGCACGCCCGCGAGATGAATGACGGGGTGATAGACAACCACATCGCACTCTTTGTCAACGACAATTCGCTCTCCATCGGCCCGGAGGCACTGCGTGCGATAGAGGCACTTACAGGAGTAACTTTTTGAGGGCCGCGGCGAGACTGCATGCGGCGAGGTCGAGGTTTTCCCGGGTGACCGGTTCTCCGACGCGGTTTGAGATCGTGCGAATCTCCGCCGCCGGAACGCCGAACCTTTCGCACACCGCGAAGAATGCGGCTCCTTCCATATTTTCCACGACCACTTCACAACTATCTGTTCCCGATGACGTTCCTGTCGGTCCGCCGCCGGTGTTCCGACCCGCGCAATTTACGGTGTGGCTTTGGGCAATCGGGAAGCCCTCGGGGATGTGTGTCGCCGGATAAGTTTTTTGAAACAGCGGGGTGAATGTTCCGTCGGGATTCCGGCGACCGAGGTCGGCGATCGTTTCGGTTTCGACGGCTACCGTGTCTCCGATCGCGAAGTGGTCCGAGCAGGTTCCGGCTATTCCGGCGAGCAGGGCGAGGTCAGGCTTATGCCGGGCCAGCAGTGCTGCCACAACCGCCGCACACTCCGCCATGCCAACCCCGCAGATATGCACGTCGCCACCCGAATCGGCCATGTACGCCGCCTCCCGCTCCGTCGGAACTATAACAAGAACATTATCCATTGATACGGTGGGCTTTCTGGACACCTTTGACGGCAAGCAGCTTGTGGATAAGCGTGTCAACCACGGCGCGCCCCGGCACCTCGACGTTGATGAGTCCGGCCAAAACCCCACCCTGGGGCGAGAAGCTGATGGAGCGCATGTTGAGTTTCAACTCCACGGTCATGATATCGGCAATGCGGTTGACAATGCCCGGCACATCGTCGGCCACAACGCGTATCGTGGCGCGGAAAGCCCCGTCGGCGGCGGCGCTCTCCCTCCATCGCGCCGGAAGCACGCGGTAGGGGTAGTTGATGCGCATGCGGGCGGCATTCGGGCAGTCGGTGCGATGGATTGTGATGCCCGAAGCGACAGTCACGAAGCCGAAGATGTCATCGCCGAAGATAGGGTTGCAGCACTTGCCGAACTTGTACTCTATTCCGGCGATCGAGTCGTCGATCACGAGGGTGTCGCTCCCACCGCGGCTGCTGTCGCCGCCTCCTTCGCCCTTGTTTTTGGCGGGGTTTGCCGACGCCGTGGCCTGACGCCGTTCTTCCTCTGTCTCGCCGCTCAAGTGGCGGGCCAACACCTCTTTTGTGTCGGCAATGTCTATCCTTCCGTCGGCAATCCGGCCATAGAGTTCCGTTCCGGTGCGCAGCTTGTAGTGGCGGCACAGGGCGGTCACGGCGTCGTCGATAGGCAGGGCGAGTTTCCAGTTCCTGATCTTGCGCTGGAGTTCCTCGCGGCCGAGTGTTGCGGCACGGGCCTCCAATTCGCGCAGGTGGGCGCGAATCTTGTTCTTCGCGCGCGTTGTGCGGACAATGGCGAGCCAGTCGGCCTTGGGCCGCTGGTTTTTAGAGGTGAGAATTTGAACTATGTCGCCGTTGCAGAGGGTGTGCTTTATCGGCACGTTGCGTCCATTCACCTTTCCACCAACGCACTGCGCGCCGACTCCGGTGTGTATGTGGAACGCGAAGTCCAACACCGTCGCCCCCTCGGGCAGCCGCCTCAGGTCGCCCGTGGGTGTGAACACGAATATCTCGCCCGACGATAGGCTGGCCTCGAAACCCTTTGTGGAGACGGTCGAGGTTGTGGTGTCGGTGTTCTCTATCAGTTCGCGCAACCGGGCCAACCACTCCTCGGTGCCCATACCGGAAGCCCCTTGCACACCTTTGTAGCGCCAGTGGGCGGCGATACCTCGTTCGGCCACGGAGTCCATGCGCTCGGTGCGGATCTGCACCTCGACCCAACGCCCACCCTGCGTCACGACCGTGGTGTGGAGAGATTCATAGCCGTTGGATTTGGGAATCGAAATCCAGTCGCGCAAACGCTCGGGATTGGGGGTATAAAAGTCAGTGACTACCGAATACACGCTCCAGCAGGCGGTCTTCTCCTCCTCGCGCGGACAGTCGATTATGATTCGCAGGGCGAAGATGTCGTACACTTCGTCGAACGTGACGCGCTGCTTACGCATCTTGTTCCAGATCGAGTAGATCGATTTTGTGCGGCTCTTGATGTGATACTTCAGCGAGGTTCGGTCGAGTTTTTCGCGCACAGGAGCGAGGAAACTCTCGATGAAACGTTCGCGCTCGGCGGCCCCGGCCGAAAGACATTCCACGATGTGGGCGTAGTCTTCGGGTTCGAGGTAACGCAGCGACAGGTCTTCGAGCTCGCTCTTCATCGGATAGAGGCCCAACTTGTGGGCGATCTTGGCGTAGAGGTTAAGACTCTCCCAACTCTTGCGCACCCGTTTTTCGGGCGGGAACATTTCCAGCGTGCGCATCACCTCAAGCCGGTCGGCGAGCTTTATCAGGATCACACGCGGATCGGTCGAATATGAGATTATCAGCTCGCGGATGGAATCTGCCTGCTGGTCGTCGGTCTTGGTGTGGAGTGACGAGATGCCCGACATGCCGTCGATGATGGTAGCGCACTCGGCGCCGAAGCGCTCGCCAGCGGCGGCTGATGAGATGAGGCCAATGCGTACGACGTCGTGCAGCAGCGTCGCAATGACCGAGTTGCGCCCCAGACCTATCTCGCCTATGACGATGGCCGCCACGCCGACCGAGTGATCGACCAGCGGCGCGCCGTTGTAGCGGGTCAAACCCGCGAGTTTTTCGTCGGCCAACGCGAGGGCGTCTTCGATCATCGCCACGCTGCGGGCCGAGTAGGCCGACGCGCACCGTTCGAGAAAAGCGGTGTGGCGCCGGGTCGCATCGCGGTTAACTTCACCGGGCCGGTGGTCTGATTGTTGCAGTTCGTCCATAATCTAAGGTGCGCAATATACGAAAAAATCATCGGCTTCGCCGTTTTGCAGAGCACCGCCTGCGCCGCCGCCTCGGGCGGTTCGCAGGGCGACGAAAGCTTCAAAAAGTTCCCGGCAAGACTCTGAAAAGTTTCAGAGGCCCCGCAGAGTTCCCGGCAAGGCTCTGAAGAATATGACGATTGTATATTGCGCTATCGGCCGTTCGAGATCAGCGACTCGACCTCGGCGCAGAGGGCGGCGAAAACCGCATCCATCCCGACGGAGCCGTCGATGGCCGTGTATTTGCCCTGTGCGCGGTAGTAACCGGCCACCACTGCGGTCCGGGTGTTGTAGACCTCGATCCGGTTGCGGATCACGGTGCGGTCGGCGTCGTCGGCACGTCCGCTCTCGGCGCCCCGCAGCACTATCCGCCTCACGAGTTCATCCTCTGGCACGGTGAGTTCCAGCATCGCGTCGATGCGCATCCCGTGGGCGGCGAGGATCCCGTCGAACGCCTCGGCCTGCTGAGTGGTGCGCGGGAAGCCGTCGAAGATGTTGCCGCGCGCCGCGCGGTGTGATTGCACATAGCCCTCGATGATCTCGATAACGACACGGTCCGGAGCGAGTTCCCCCCGTTCTATCGCATCCCGGACAGTCTGCCCCAGCTGCGTGGCGTCGCGTATCTCGGCGCGGATAATGTCGCCGGTCGAGATGTGGTTCAATCCGTATTTTTCGCTCAGTTTGCCCGCCTGCGTTCCTTTCCCCGCTCCCGGCGCGCCGAAAAGCACGATGTTTATCATGGTGGTTGCAATTAGATTCGGGTCAAAAATAGTAATTTTGCCCGCAAATCGTACACTCATGAGAACCGAAATAGCGGAATTGGGAGAATTCGGCCTGATAGACAGGCTGACTAAGGATATTACGGCGACAAATCCGGCGACCGTCAAGGGTGTTGGCGACGACGCGGCGGTGATGGATTTCGGGGCGGGCGACACGCTCGTGCTGTTGTCGTCCGACATGTTGCTGGAGGGGGTCGATTTCGACCTCACGTGGTTTCCGTTGCGCCACCTTGGATATAAGGCGGTGACGGTGGGGGCGTCGGACATTCTTGCGATGAACGGCACCCCGACGCAGCTTACGTTGTCGCTGGGCATTTCGGCAAAACTGTCGGTCGAGGATCTCGAAGAGCTTTACGCCGGTGCGCGGGCGGCTTGCGGGGAGTTGGGCTGCGACCTTGCGGGGGGCGACACGACGGCCTCGGTGACGGGCCTCGCCATTGCGGTGAGCGTGGTGGGGACTGTGCCTCGCGACAGGATCGCCTGGCGCGGCGGCGCGAGCGAGAACGACCTCGTGTGCATCACGCGCGACCTCGGTGCGGCCTATCTGGGCCTCCATCTGTTGGAGCGCGAGCGGCGCGCGCTGGCCGAAGTCGAGAATCCCCGGCCGCAGTTCGAGGGCTATGAATACCTCCTGGAGCGTCAGTTGCGGCCACGCGCGCGAAAAGATGTGATCGACGCACTGGCGGCGGAGGGTATTTTGCCGACGGCAATGATCGACATCTCGGACGGCCTGGCGAGCGACCTGTTGCAGATATGCAAATCGTCCGGGTGCGGTGCGCGCGTCTATCTCGACCGCCTGCCCATCGCCCGCGAGAGCCACGCCCTTGCCGAGGAGCTGCACATCGACCCGGTGGTGGCGGCGCTCAACGGCGGCGACGACCACGAGCTGCTGTTCACGGTGCCGCTCGGGATGCGGGAACGGGTGGCGCGGTTGGGCCTCGGCGTCGAGATCGTCGGCCACATCACCCCCGCCCCGGCCGGCGCCGCCCTCGTCACCCCCGACGGCAGCAACGTTCCCCTGCGTGCGCAGGGGTTCAGGGAATAAACAGGTACGCCGAGCCGAACGACGGCGGGATAATTTACGGGAGAACCCGCCCGCGCCCCGTGCCGCCGCCTCAAAAATAGCGTTCCGCCCGGGCGCACCCGTGGCGGGCCGGCGGACACTACCCGTCGATGGCGGCGCGCCAGGCGTCGGGCAGTTCGCGTGTTTGCTGTGTGTGGAGGTCGAAGCAGACGAGCACGCTCTCGCTTTCGGTTTTCACCGCTCCCCCGCCCCGGTCGGAGCAGACTATCTGCTGTCGCAGGGTAATGCTTTTGCCGCCGGCACGTTCCACCCACGAGCGCACCGTAATTTCGTCCTCGTAGCGCACCTGTCCGATGAATTCGGTACTGGCGGAGACTATCACCAGGGTCGGATTGTGTATCAGGGCGTCGAGCGCGAGCACGCGGCGGTAGTAGTCGGTTTTTCCGAGGTCGAGGTAGGCCTGCTGGTGGATGTTGTTGACGTGGCGGAACATGTCGATGTCCGCGAACCGTTTCTGTATTCCGGTTTCGATCACTTTTTTCATATCTTTGCGCGTTCCTTGTTGAGGATACAAAGGTAAACCGATTATGTCACATCCCGTAATGTTCGTATCTCTGGGGCCGGGCGACCCGGAGCTTGTCACGTTGAAGGCGCTCGCCGTCCTGCGAGGCGCCGACGCCGTGTTCTGTCCCGCGGCGGGCGGGGGTTCGCGTTCGGCGGCCATACTGTCGGCGCTGGATATATCGCCGGCGAGGGTCCGCGCGTTCCCGGTTCCCATGTCCGGGGATCGTTCGGCGGCGGCGGAGTCGTACCGCCGCGCGTCGGAGTGGGTAACCGAAGCGTGGCGCTCGGGCCTCGCGGTGGCGGTGGCGGCCGAGGG
>JAITWC010000186.1 GCA_031285485.1 Alistipes sp. | reverse complement strand
GCGCGCTCCTTGAACGCACGATCGTAATTCCTTTTTTCAATGCTCTTTTCCATTGCCCAAAGTTAAGTTTTGTTTTGGCTTAACTTTTTGTGCGGGCTAAGTTAGGAACTCCAATCCGGCGATTCACTATTTCGCGATTTCGTTTTTCCGATTATATTACGCCCCATTTTGCCGTTTTTACGAGGTCTTTCTCAACTTTTGAAAAATAATTCGTAGATTTGCTCCTCGCTACACCTTCACAAGGTTGTGACGCGCCGCCGCGGGTTGCAGGAGAGTTTCAGCAACGGCTGACGGAGCGTCGGCACGAGCGGCGATCCGTTCCCGTGGCCGGGAGGAGGGCGCGTCGGCCCGGGCGCCCGCCCCGAACGGATACACGGTAAACAACAACCGAAACGGGATAAGTTCCGATAATTTTTCACACAAAATACCAACGCCATGAACAGAATATCATCGACACTCCTTGCCGCGGCCACACTCCTCGCCGTTTTCGCCACCGCGACGGCCCCCACCGACGTCCGCGCGCAAACAACTCAAAACCGGGGACAACGAACGACGTTCGCCATCACCCTCACCGTCGAACGGCAGGAGGTCGTCGCCGGTCCCTATGCCCGTTACGCACAGAAGTATCTGGGCGTCGCGGCCCCGCTGGCAGACAAGGTGCTGCACCGGGTCAAGTCGGCCGAACTGCTGGACTCCGGCGATGCGCCGCAATCGAAGGAGACACTCTTTCCGGCGTATGCGACGGAAGAATACGCCGTGTACACCCACATGAACCCCGCGAGAGGTTTCCCGCGACTGACGGTCGACAAAACCTCGGCCGCCACCACGAGCCTTGAGGAGAGTGCCCGCCTTGCCGCCGAGAAGATATTTACGATCCGCCGCAGCCGCTTCGATCTTATCACGGGCGAAGTGGGCGAAAACGTCTTCGGCGGAGGTTTGTATAGCGCTTTGGCCGAGATGAACCGCCTGGAGGAGGAGTACCTGTCGTTGTTTCTGGGGCGGGTGACCGTCGGCAGCGAGCGCCGCGAGTATGGCGTCACGCCCGTCAGGGGGCGCCTGAGTTACACCGTGTGCCGTTTTTCGGAGACCGACGGGCTTCTGCCGCCCGACGACCTGAGCGGGGTGCCGGTGGTGCTCGAACTGCAAGCCGCCGCCGGTGATCCCCCCGGCGACGCGGCGCCCAACGCCCCGGCGAGACCCGGTCCGCGGGCCGTGGCGCAACTCGTTCCCGCCGACATGACGGGCCGCCTGATTCTCGAAGGCGCGGAGCTTGCCTCGGGACAGTTCCGCATCCTGCAAATGGGCGAGACGGTCTACGTCAACCCTTAGTCCATGCAGGTCGCGCCGGGCGTTTCATTATGACGCTCCGAATACAAACTGAATTGGGATATTGTCTTTATTAACGAATCAACCATCATTATACCACTTATGAAAACAATCAACTTTTTAATCATTTCGGTCACTCTGACCCTTGTTACGGTCGGTTGCGGATCGAAAGCGCCTGCGGGCGGACCGGAACCGACGGACTACGACGCCATCCGCGGGTTCAACTACACCCCGGCGGTCGTTGCCTCTCCCCGCCACCACGTCGACTCGTGGGTGCGTTACGACGAGAACGTTACCAATTTCGATCTCGATCTCGCCCGGGGCCTCAACCTCAACCAGGCCCGTGTGTTTATCAACTATCCGGCCTACGAGGAACTCGGCGACGAGCTTGCCGTCAGGCTGCAACACTTCGTCAGGGCGGCTCACGAGCGCGGCATCGGGGTGATGCCCGTCGTTGGAAACGGCCCGTGGGTGAGGGACACGACACTGCGGGAACAGGGACGCCAATGGGTGGAATTTCTGGTGAACACCCTCGGGGACGAGCCCGGTCTGGCCATGTGGGACGTGATGAACGAGCCCGATTACAGCAGCCGCAACGACAGTGTGCGCCGTGTGCAGTATTACGACAACTGCCGGTTCATGTCGGGCCTGTTCCACGAGCTCGACCCGGTAACTCCCGTGACCATCGGCATGGCGGGCGTGGACGGCATGATAGAGTTGGCCGAGTGGGTCGACGTTTTGCAGTTCCACGACTACTCTCCCACCCGTGAGGAGATCGCGAACACGATCGAACGTGCCAAAGAATTTGCGGCCGGGGTCGGCAAGCCCCTCATCAACGGCGAGATCGGCTGCATCGCGCGGGCCAATCCCTACGACGTCACGCTCGAAGAGCACATGAAGGCGGGCGTGGGCTGGTACATCTGGGAACTGATGATCGTGCGCGACGGCTGGGGCAGCGTCCACGGGGTGTTCTACGAGGACGGCACGGTGCGCGACCCGTCGATAGCGGCCGCGATCATGGGCTACTTCCGCAACCGCGACAACATCCTGCTCGAAGTTCCCGACCGCGAGGGGGCGGTGACGCGCGCGGTGGCGGGGATCGAAAGATGGATCGGAGAGGCGGATCCCGACTGGGAGCGCGGGCTCGATCTGGCCGAAACTGCGGCCAACCTGATGGAGTCGAGCCAGACGGTGGCCATGATCACTCCCCCCACGTGGGAAGTGGCCCGACTCCGCAAGGGCGGCGCGGACATTCCGGCGCTGAAAACCCTGCTCGAAAGGTACGCGCGGACCATGACGCCCTTTGTAACGCCGAAGTAAGGCGGATTTCGGTGCGTGCAAACCCGTCCCGTCGATTCGGGGCGGGTTTTTTCGTCCGTTTTCGCGGCTGATAACCGTTTAGCAAGTGCCAAACAGACCGTTTTCACGGTTGCTAATCGTTTAGCAAGTACC
>JAITWC010000137.1 GCA_031285485.1 Alistipes sp. | reverse complement strand
GGCCTGCCGTCGGCGTTGGACACCGCCCCGCTGCGCCGCCTCGCCGAACTCGAAGCCGAAAACGCCCGCCTGCGTATCGAGAACGCGACCTACCGCGACCTGCTCAAAAGGTAGCCGCGGCGCCGCGGGTGATGACCGTTCCGGGCCGCATGTCGCCGGAGATAACGGCGACGACATCCTCAATCCCGACCTGTTCGAGTTGCTGCGCGAGTGGCGGTACAAATTATCCCGCGAGCAGGGCGTACCGGCCTACGTCGTCGCCACCCAAAAGGCCCTGATCGGAATTGCCAACACCTTACCGGCCACCGTCGCCCAGCTCGGCAAGATCAAAGGGATAGGCAAAGCCTTCATCGAGAAATACGGCGAACAGGCTCTGTCGATCGTCGAGGATTACAGGGCGGGAAATATCGGATAGCCGGATGGCCGCCGCCATGTCGATCGGGTGTTTGCGACATGGTAATTATTACAGATTAGACCAGCTCCTGCAAACTGTAACACATCAAAATCGTATCGTCACCTTCGACTTTCTCGGTCGGGTCCAGACGCTTGAATCCGTTTTTCACATGGAATCCCTCGGATTGCCGATAGGCGTCGACGGTAATGAAACAACAACCGGTTCAGTTGCCCGTAATGAACATATCCTTTATAAAACCCAGAATCTCTGTGCCTAAACCTTGAGCGCCGTATTTCCCGGACACTCCCAACCGGCCGATCTTGACCGCCGGATAGTCGCTCCTGTGTTTTGCCCGGTGAAGAATGCAGAACAACACCGCCGAACAAACCTTGGAAGTTCTATTTTATGAAAAACCGGTAGATGTCGTTCCAGAAGGCGAGCACCATCAGCGCCATCAGAAGCATCAGCCCCACCATCGTCGCGCGTTCGAGGAATTTGTCGCTCGGGCGCCGGCCCGTCGCCACTTCCCACAGCAGGAACAGCGCGTGGCCCCCGTCCAGCGCGGGGATCGGCAGAATGTTCATGATGGCCAGGATGATCGACAGGAACGCCGTCACCGTCCAGAAGTGCAGCCAGTTCCACGTGCCGGGAAAGATGCTGCCGATCGTTATCAGGCTGCCCACCGACTTGTAGGCCTCGGTCCCGGGCGACACGATCAGTTTCAACTGCCGCCAGTAACTGCCGATCTCGGCCCCGGCACGGCGGAAACCCGCGGGAATGGCCTGCGCGAGGGTGTATTCGCGTGTCCGGACGGGGAACCACATCGCCGCGGCGGATTCCGGGCCCACGCCCATCTTCCCTTCCGCCGACACCTCCACGTTCAGAACGCGCCGCACCGTCGCGCCCACGCTGTCGCGTATCACGGTCACCGCGGCCGTCTGCCCCGTCATCGCGCCGACAGCCGCGACATACTGGTCGAAAAAGATCATCGCCCGCCCGTTCAATGCCACCAGCGAGTCGCCCGGCATCATTCCCGCCTCTTCCGCACCGCTGCCCGGAGCTATCTCCGCGGCTACGAACGGCATACGCGGCGTCATGAACCCGGGACTGTCGAGCATCTCGACCATGCGCTCCCCTGGGATCGTCACCGTGACCGGGGAGCCGTCGCGCAGCACGCCGACTTCCCTGACCTGCCCGATGAGCATGTCGCCGTAGACGCCGCTCCAACTGCCGGTCACCGGCTCGCCGTCGAAACTCACGATGCGGTCGCCGTCGCGGAAACCTATCTCGCGGCCCAGGTCGTTGAACGTGTAGCCCCACCGGATGTCGCTGTTGTCGATATACTCGTCGCCCCAGTGCCAGCTTATGCCGATGTAGATGACGATCGCAGCAACGAGGTTCATGAACACCCCGCCGACGATCACCGTGAGGCGCTGCCACGCCGGTTTGGAGCGGTACTCCCACGGCCGGGGCGGCTGCTTCATCGCCTCGGTGTCCATGCTCTCGTCGATCATGCCCGCGATCTTGCAGTAGCCGCCGAACGGGATCCACCCCAGACCGAACTCCGTGTCGCCTATCCTGAACCTGAAAAACCTGAATCCCCACGCGTCGAAAAAGAGGTAGAACTTCTCTACCCGGATACCGAACCGGCGGGCGGTGAAATAGTGGCCCAGCTCGTGGACGAAAACGAGCAGCGACAGGGCCATGATGAGTTGCAGAACCTTGATGAATATCTCCATTTTAATCAGTTACGAATTATGTGGGTTATGAATTTTCGGGCGTCGGCTTTTGTTCGGGTGTTGCACTCCATGTACTCTTCGAGGGTTGGTTTAGCATTTTCGGGGATGGTTTGCAGGGCGGATCCTATTACCTTCACCATGTCGGTGAAAGCTATCCGCCCGGCGAGGAACGCCTCTACCGCCACCTCGTTGGCGGCGTTGAACGCGCACAGTGCCGTTCCTCCGGCGGCCATGCACTCTCCCACGAGGCTCAGGGCCGGGTAGCGTTCCTGCTCGACGTGGGCGAACGAGAGTGGCGTCTGTTGTTCGATTTCCAGACGGCCGAAACCCTCCGGCAGCGGCAGCCGCTCGGGGAACGACAGGGCGTAGGCTATCGGCACCCTCATGTCGGGCGTGCCCATCTGCGCCTTGATCGCTCCGTCGGCGAACTCCACCATCGAGTGGACTATCGAGGCGGGGTGGATCAGCACGTCGATCTGCTCCGGCGCGAGGCCGAACAGCCACCTTGCCTCCACCACCTCGAA
>JAITWC010000122.1 GCA_031285485.1 Alistipes sp. | reverse complement strand
TGGGTGTGCGGGAGCGACGAACACGGTGTGCCCATCACCATCAAGGCGCGCAACGAGGGGACAACCCCGCAGGCTGTCGTCGACCGGTATCACGATCTGATCCGGCGGTCGTTCGAGAGATTCGGCATGTCGATGGATATCTATTCGCGCACGACCTCGCCGACCCATGCGCAGACGGCGAGCGGGTTTTTCCGAACGCTTTACGACAAGGGCGAGTTCCTCGAAAGCACCTCTCAACAATATTTCGACCCCGAGGCGGGGATATTTCTGGCCGACAGATACATCACCGGGACGTGCCCGAAGTGCGGCGCGCCGGGGGCTTATGGCGACCAATGCGAGAAATGCGGATCGTCGCTGGCCGCGACCGAGTTGATCGACCCGCGGAGTGCGGTGTCGGGAGCGACGCCGGTGCTGCGCGATACCAAGCATTGGTACCTGCCGTTAGACAAGCACGAGGCGTTCCTCAGGGAGTGGATACTTGAAAGGCATAGGGAGTGGAAAAGCAACGTTTACGGCCAGTGCAAGAGTTGGCTCGACGGGGGGCTTCAGCCTCGCGCCGTGAGCCGCGACCTCGACTGGGGGATTCCCGTTCCCGTTGAGGGGGCCGAAGGGAAGGTGCTTTACGTGTGGTTCGACGCGCCGATCGGTTACATATCCGCAACCCGTGAACTCGACCCCGAAGGATGGGAAAAGTGGTGGAAGGACGATGAAACGCATCTCGTGCATTTCATTGGCAAGGACAACATTGTGTTCCATTGCATCATGTTCCCTGCGATGCTCAGGGCGCACGGGGGCTATATTCTGCCGGACAATGTTCCCGCCAATGAGTTCTTGAACCTCGAAGGCGACAAGATCTCGACCTCGCGCGGTTGGGCGGTGTGGCTCCATGAATATCTCGATGAGTTTCCCGGCAAGCAGGATGTGTTGCGGTATGTGCTGTGCGCAAACGCCCCCGAGACCAAGGACAACGACTTCACGTGGAGGGATTTTCAGGCACGGGCGAATAACGAATTAGTCGCCGTTCTGGGCAATTTCGTGCATCGTGCATTGGTGCTTACGGGCAAGTACTACGGCGGGCGGGTTCCGGCGGCGGGGGCGCTCACCGATTACGACCTGGAGACGCTGGCCGAGTTGCCGAAGCTGCGTGCCGCCATCGAGGGCCACATCGAGGCGTTCCGTTTCCGCGACGCCCTGCGCGAGGCGATGAACATGGCGCGTCTGGGTAACAAGTATCTTGCCGACTGCGAGCCGTGGAAAGTTGTCAAGACCGATCCCGTGCGGGTCGAGACGGTGATGAACGTCGCTTTGCAGATCACGGCGAACCTTGCCGTCGCCATCGAGCCCTTCATGCCGTTCACGGCTGAAAAGATCGTGCGTATGCTCGGCGTCGATAAACCGGGGTGGAACTCGCTCGGACGCGCCGACCTGCTTCTCGCAGGCCACGTCGTGACCGACGCCCCGGAACTGCTGTTCGAGAAGATCGAAGACAGTGCGATCGAGGCGCAGATAGCGAAGTTGGAGGCGACAAAAGCCGCGCGCGCCGCCACGGCCGAAAAAGAACCGACGGCAGTGGAAGCAGAGCCGCAGAAGCCGCACATCAGTTTCGACGAGTTCCGGAAGATGGACATCCGTATCGGGACGATACTTGAGGCGGCGCCGGTGCCGAAGACCCAAAAGCTGCTGAAGTTCAAGATAGACGTCGGCACCGACGTGAGGGAGATAGTGAGCGGGATCGCCGAACACTTCGCGCCCGGGGAGCTGGTCGGTCGCCAGGTGACGGTGCTCGCCAACCTTGCCCCTCGCGAAATAAGGGGAGTGATGAGTCACGGAATGATCCTGATGACCGAAAACGCCGACGGGAAATACACCATGATCCCGCCGACCGAAAAAGTCCCCAACGGTAAGACCGTGAATTGAGTCCCCGTGTTTGAAATCCGGGAGGGCGGCGGGTAAAAGACAGCCATACATTCCGGGAGCGGTGAGACGCATCTGTCCGAACCTGGAGTTCCTGATTTATTTGGAGCCTTCGTAGGGCTACGGAGCCTTGCCCGGAACTTTTTGGAGCCTTCGTCGGGCGACGGAGCCTTCCCTGAACTTTTTTGGAGCCTTCGTCGGGCGACGGAGCCTTCCCTGAACTTTTTTGGAGCCTTCGTCGGGCGACGGAGCCTTCCCCGAAACTTTTTGAAGCCTTCGTAGCCCTGCGAACCGCCCGCCACTTGAACGTACCCTTTTTTAACTGCTCTTTCCCATCGGTGGGCAACTCCTCGAACTTCACGGGGTGGTCGCCGTCGGCCATCGCCGTGGCGGGCGGGAGTGACAGTGTCGCCATGAGCGGTTTTTCATGCCTTCGGCGGTTTTATAGTGAAGGTGTGGCGGCCATCGGTATAATCGTAATCAATATTCAGGCCGTAGAGTCGGCAGATGGAGTCGACCAGGGCGAGACCCAGTCCGGTGCCTGTTTCTCTTCCCAACGATCCGCCCGCTTGATCCGCTCCTGCCAATCCGCCGTGGGCGTTCCCACGATAGAAACGGCGGAAGATCACCACCGGGTCGAGCGGGCCCTCGGTGGCGGTATTGCTTATCGCCACTCCGCGGGCGGATATGGTCACATCGACACGGCCTCCGTCGGGCGAGTGGACGAAAGCGTTCTTGAGCAGGTTGCCCCACAACATCCCGGCGAGGGTTTCGTCCATCACGGGACGGAATGTGGCGCGTGCGTTCACCTCGACCGTGATGGCGCGGTGGCCGTACACCTCGGAGTAGTCTTCTGCAAGGCGACTCAGAATGGGGGTCGCGTCGACGGGCACGCCGCCGGAAAAGCCGCGGTTGTCGATCCGGGCCAGCAGCAGCAGGGTGCGGTTGAGGGCGGCGAGGCGGTCGAGGGTACCCATCACGGAACCTATCTGTTCAAGTTGCAATTCCGTTAGCGAGGGGTCGCCCGCGAGCATTTCGAGTCGGCCGCGGCACACGGCTATCGGGGTTTGCAGTTCGTGGGCGGCGTTGCCGGTGAACAGCCTCTGCTCGTCGAACATCTCGCCTGAACGCCTAACGGAGTCTACCACAGCCTCGCCCAACAGACGGAACTCGGTGACGTCGCCCCGCATTTCGAGCGGCGGCACCTCGGCTCCGGGCCGTACCCGACCGAGCCAATCCAAAAGGGTGTAGAGCGGGCGGAAACTGCGACGCACGATCCACACATTGACCCACACCACGGTTGCCAGCATCAGCGCGTAGAGTAACGCTATCCAGAGCAGAATGCGGCTCTGGAGGTCTTGTTTCTCGAAACTTGGGATGGCCACGGTGAGTTCCCACGTCCGATCCTCTGAGTCGTCGAACACCGTTCGCAACACGCGAGCCGGTTCGGTCTCCATCTTCGAGGCCATCCACATAGTTTCGTCGGAGTAGCTCACGGCGGGTCGTTGCGCGGCGTCGGTGCCGGTCACTTCCGCCAGATGGTAAGTGTTGTTGGTGCCGTTGTCCTCCGATGGAAGGGTTTCGCCCGCCAGCACACGGGTTATGAGGTCGTGGGCGTAATCCTCAAGCGTGTCGTCGGTCTCGTCGTTGATCTCGGCCGTGAGGATGGCGTAGAAAGCCACCGCCCACACCGCCATCAGGATGAGCAGTGCCACCGACAGGCGGCCGAGTATGCGGTGGATCAGTTTCATCGCTCCGTTATCAGTTTGTAGCCGAATCCGTAGATCGCCTTCAGTTCGATGTCGGCCCCGGCGTCCTGGAGTTTTCGGCGCAGGTTCTTGACGTGGGTGTAGATAAAATCGAAGTTGTCGACCCCGTCGGCGTGGTCGCCCCAAACCGCCTCGGCGAGCGCCGTCTTTTCGACCACGAGTCCGGGGCGGCCGACGAAGTGGTTGAGTATGTCGTACTCCTTGCGGCTCAGTTCCACCGGACGTCCGGCCACCGTCACCGAGAAGGCGTCGGGGTCGATCTCGACGTTGCCCAGGGTGACCGTCCGTTCCCCACCCCTCACCCGACGGCGGATTAGGCTCTTGACGCGGGCGACGAGCTCGGCCAGATGGAACGGCTTGGCGAGGTAATCATCGGCGCCGAGGTCGAGGCCCTTCACTTTATCTTCGATGGCGTCGCGGGCCGAGATTATTATCACGTTGCCCCTCTTGCCCGCTTCGCGCAACTCCTCCAGCAGGCGCAGTCCGTTGCCGTCGGGCAGCATAACATCGAGCAGTATGCAGTCGTAGTCGTAGAGGGCGGTCTTCTCCGAGGCTGCGGCGTAGGTGGCGGCGCACTCCACCACATAACGCTCGCGTTCAAGGAACTGCGAGATGGTTTCCCTGAGCGAGGGATTGTCTTCTATGACGAGTATCTTCATCGCGGCGAAAGTAGCTATAAATTCTGAATAAAAGTTGTGGCTCCCTTTTTGTTGTGGAAATCGCTAACTTTGCACCATCGCGATAAAATGGAGAAACAGGACTATAAATACATGAACGGGGTGGATTCCCCGGCCGACCTCAAACGACTGAGCCTCGACGAACTTCCCGCCTACTGCGGCGAGGTGAGGCGTTTCATCATCGAGAGCGTGGCGCGCGCGCCGGGCCATCTGGCCTCGTCGCTGGGGGCGGTGGAGCTGTCGGTTGCGATCCACTATGTTTTCGACACTCCGAACGACAAGATAGTGTGGGACGTGGGGCACCAGGCTTACGCCCACAAGATAGTCACCGGGCGCCGGGACGCCTTTTCGACGCTGCGGAAGTCGGGCGGGATAGCCGGTTTCCCGCGCCCCGGGGAGAGCCCTTACGACCCGTTCATCGGGGGCCACTCGTCGACGTCGATATCGGCCGCGCTCGGTTTCTCGACCGCCAACCGCCTCGCCGGACGGAGCGAACACGTGGTGGCGGTGATAGGCGACGGCGCCATGACGGGAGGGCTCGCCTTCGAGGGGCTCAACAACGCCGGGGCGAGCAAGAGCGACCTGTTGGTGGTGCTTAACGACAACAGGATCTCGATCGACAGGAATACCGGCGGGCTGGCCGACTATCTGGTGGGCATCACCACGAGCGAACGCTACAACCGGTTCAAGATGAAGGTGTGGAACATGTTCCCGCCCGGCTCGTCCGTCCACAACGCGCTCAAGAAGACTTCGAACGCGCTCAAGCACGGTCTGCTGCAACAGAGCAACCTGTTCGAGAGTTTCGGGTTCCGCTATTTCGGGCCCGTGGACGGCCACGACGTGGTGGGTCTGGTGAAGGTGCTGCGCGATCTGAAGCGCATCGGCGGCCCCAAGTTGCTGCACACCGTAACGATGAAGGGCAAGGGCTACACCCCGGCCGAACTCGACCAGCCGACGTGGCACGCGCCGGGGCCGTTCGACCCGCGAACGGGAAGGCGCGCCAAGGGCGGCGGCGAGGCGAGGTGGCAGGATGTGTTCGGCGAGACGCTGGTGGAGTTGGCGCGCGCCGACGGGCGGATAGTGGGGATCACACCCGCCATGCCGACCGGTTCGTCGCTCAACCTGATGATGGAGGCGATGCCCGCGCGCGCCTTCGACGTGGGGATCGCCGAGGGGCACGCCGTGACTTTTGCCGCCGGGTTGGCGGCGGCGGGGATGGTGCCTTTCTGCACCGTCTACTCGTCGTTCCTTCAGCGCGCCTACGACAACGTTATTCACGACGTGGCGATCGAACGGCTCGGGGTGGTGTTGTGCGTCGACCGCGGCGGGCTCGTGGGCGAGGACGGCACGACCCACCAGGGGGTGTTCGACATTGCCGCGCTGCTGCCCGTGCCCGGTATGGTTATCTCGTCGCCGATGGACGAGGAGGATATGCGGTCGCTCATGTACACCGCCTCGCGGGCCGGGCTGCCTTTCGTGATACGCTATCCGCGGGGGAACGCTCCGGGGCGGGGGCGTTGGCGGGGGCGGGAGTTCGCGGAGACGGAGATCGGGCGCGGGCGGTGTTTGCGCGGGGGCGGGGGCGGCGGCGTCGCGGTGCTGAGTTTCGGGCCGGTGGGGAATTTTGCCGCGGAAGCCGTCGAACGGGCCGCCGGACAGGGTGTCGGGGCGGCGCACTACGATCTGAGGTTTGCCAAACCGCTCGACGGGGAGTTGCTGCACGAGGTGGGGCGCGGGTTCGGGCGCGTGATCACCGTCGAGGACGGTGCGGTGAGCGGCGGAGTGGGCGGCGCGGTGTCGGAGTTCTTCGCCGCCCACGGATACTCCCCGCGCGTGGAACACCTCGGCGTGCCCGACCGCTTCATCCCGCACGGCACACCGGCGGAACTCTACCGGATGTGCGGATTCGACACCGAAGGGATACTCGCCGCCATCCTGAAAAAATGAGACGGCCAAATCGTATGGCGGGAGGGCTTCCCCATTTGGGGAAACCGTCCCGCAAACGAGCACCGCAGGTGCGAGGCTCACCGAGGGAGGCCCGCGAGTCGCCGCGATAGCGGCGGTGCGGACAAAGCCGACCGAGGTAACCCGCGGCGCCCCGTCCCCTTTCGGGGACGATACAAACCGACTCCCTGTTGCCGATGCAAAAAAAATAATGCTACCTTTGCCTCCGTGATTCGGACGCACCGAACATGTAACCCTTTTAAAAAAACAGACCTGACTATGATGAAAAATTTACTTTGCCTTTCGCTGGCCTCCGCACTGATCGCGGTTTCGTGTGGCACGGCCCCCCGGAACACAACTCCCGACGGACTTCTCGTGAGGGCGGAAGACCCCGCCGCGACGTTCGATCCCTCCGCCGTGGCCGCGTTCAAGGCCGCCGCCGACGCCGACTCCATCGAAGTGCACAGCGTGATGGTGATGCACCACGGACAAGTCGTGGCCGAACAGTGGTGGGGCGAAGGAGCGCCGGAAACCCCGCACATTATGAACTCGGTGAGCAAAAGCTTCACCGCCACGGCCGTAGGGTTCGCCATCGCCGAAGGCCTCATCTCGCTCGACGACAAGGTGGTGTCGTTCTTCCCGGAGAAGGTTCCCGCCGAAGCGTCGCCGAACCTCGGCGTGATGACGATCCGAAACCTGCTCACCATGTCCACCGGACAGGTCGGGGAACCGCAACGGCGCGGACAGCAGGACTGGATCGCCGCGTTTATGAACGCGCCGGTCGACGACGCCCCCGGTGCGACTTTCCGTTATAACTCGATGGCCACGTTCATGCTCTCGGCAATCGTGCAGAAAGTGTCGGGACAAAAGATCACCGAATATCTCCGGAGCCGCCTGTTCGAGCCGCTCGCCATCGACGGTTATCGCTGGGACGAAAGCCCCGACGGGATAAACGCCGGCGGATGGGGCCTCTACATCAAGACCGAAGACATGGCAAAGTTCGGCCAGCTGTTCCTTCAGGACGGAGTGTGGAACGGTGTCCGCGTGCTGCCCGAGGGTTGGGTGGCCGAGGCGTCGAAGTCGTGGATAGAGTCGGGCCCGGCGGGTAATGAGCACAACCGCGCTCCGGACAACGAGTGGTCGCAGGGCTACGGCTATCAGATGTGGCGCTGCACTCCGGCGGGGGTTTACCGTGCCGACGGGGCGAGGGGGCAGTTTATCTTCATCATCCCCGACCGCGACGCCGTGATCGCCGTTACATCTAACACCAACAACATGCCCGGCGAGATAGCCCTTGTTTGGAAGCATCTTCTTCCCGGGTTGAAGTAATCTTTCCTCACATTGGTTTAGGAATTACAGAGCGGCTGAGGTCGCTCTGTTTCTTTACGGGAGTGGCGTTTCGGTTCACCAGCGGGATATGACGGCCTCGGGAATGTAACGCAAATCGAGGATGCCGTCGGGGCCGGTGTCGATGGCAATCAGGTCGAGCTGAGGTTCGAGAGGCGTGGGGTTCGAGGCGAGCCACGCCTGCACCGCGTGGCGGAAAGCGCGCTGCTTGGCCGGGGTGAGCGACTCCTCGGGGCTTTCCCACGAGTCGGCGTCGCGGGTCTTGACCTCCACGAAGTGGATCGTGTCGCCGCGGTGGGCAACGATATCGAGTTCATACTTTCCGCTGCGCCAGTTGCGCGCAACGACGGTGAAACCCTCGCGGTCGAGCCACTCTTCGGCGATCTTTTCGCCCGCCGCGCCTATCGCCTGCGTTACGCCCACAGTCGGGATATGTTTTGGCCGGGGGCGATTTCCTGCGGCGCGGCGCCGTGGCGGAAAACGCGCATGGGATGGCTTCCAACGAGTTCGCGGCGGTCGCCCTCGATGCGCAGCAGGCAGCTTTCGCGCAGGCCGGCGACGCTGATGGCGGGGTTTGCGGCGATGAACTCCCCGATGCGTTGCTCGCGCGTCTCTCCGGCGTGACCGTCGGGGTGGGCGTCGAGGTAGTGGGGGTTGATCTGGAACGGCACGAGGCCGGCGGCGTCGAACGATGCAGGCTCGACGATGGGCATGTCGTTGGTGGTGCGGATCGTGGGGCATGCCACGTTGCTGCCCGCGCTCCAGCCGACGTAGGGGATGCCGAGTTCGCCGGCGGCCACGCGCACGGCGTCGACGAGTCCCTGTTCCTGCATCTTTTTGAGCAGGGCGAAAGTGTTGCCGCCACCGACGACTATGGCTTCGGCCTCTCGGATGGCGCGCGCGGGATCGGGTGCGCGGTGAACCGACCTCACCTCGATGCCGAGGTCGTCGAAACGCTTCTGGACGCGCGCCTCGTACTCGTTATAAGAAAAAGTAACGGCGGCATAGGGCACGAAGGCCACCGATTCGGCGCACCCGCCGAGGAACTTGCGG
The DNA here is from genome assembly GCA_031285485.1 of Alistipes sp. Classification (GTDB taxonomy): domain Bacteria; phylum Bacteroidota; class Bacteroidia; order Bacteroidales; family Rikenellaceae; genus UBA940. The sequence continues at coordinate 4,304 of JAITWC010000122.1, read as the reverse complement.
ATGTGTTCGAACGGCCAATGAAGATATGGTTGGCCGGGCGTCGTGGAGTTACTGATAAGAAGTAGTCTCATAGGCTCTGAAAATTTGTTTAATGTGAAACTCATAGGGAATACTCCCGCGGTCGGTTGTTGTGTACGGCGTGTCGGTTCGGAGACGGTACACGGGAATATGCACACCCTCTCAGTCGGGAGAAAGGATTGCGGCCGGCTTGCGGGAACTCCCGCAAGTCTGTCCGGGCTGCCGCATTTTCATGTTCGTTGGCGTGACGTCGCCCGATGAGGGTTTTAATTGTATGTAGTTACCAAAGAAAATAGTTTTTGGTCAAAATGGTCGTTTATCGCCGTAGCGGCCTTCCGTCCGGCCCCCATTGCGAGGATCACGGTGGCAGCTCCGGTCACCGCGTCGCCACCTGCGAAAACACCCGGACGCGAGGTCGCGCCCCACTCGTCGGCTACCAGACATCCGCGTCGGTTTGTCTCCAGCCCCTCCGTGGTGCTCGCGATGAGTGGATTAGGCGAGGTGCCGAGCGCCATCACGACCGTCTCGCACGGAATCTCAAACTCAGAGCCCTCGATCTCGACGGGTCGGCGGCGGCCCGAGGCGTCGGGCTCGCCAAGTTCCATCTGTATGCACTTCACGCCGCGAACCCAGCCGCGCTCGTCGCCCAACACTTCGATCGGGTTGCACAACATGCGGAACTCGATGCCCTCCTCCTTGGCGTGGTGCACCTCCTCGACGCGGGCCGGGAGTTCGGCCTCGCTGCGGCGGTAGACTATGTAGGCCTCCGAGCCGAGGCGACGGGCGGTACGCACGGCGTCCATAGCCACGTTGCCTCCACCTACAACCACGGTGCGCGGCCCCGAGAATATGGGGGTGTCGGAGTCAGGATGGTAAGCCCCCATGAGGTTGGCGCGCGTGAGGAACTCGTTGGCCGACACCACGCCGTTGAGGTTTTCGCCGGGGATGCACATGAAATACGGCAGTCCCGCGCCTGAGCCGATAAACACGGCGCCGAAGCCATCTTCGGCGAGTAACGAGTCGACGGTGAGCGTGCGGCCCACAACGACGTCTGTCTCGATGCGCACTCCGAGCGATTCGATCTTGGAAATCTCGCGAGCCACGACACCCTCCTTGGGCAGGCGGAACTCGGGGATGCCGTAGACTAACACTCCGCCGGGGCGGTGCAGCGCCTCGAAGATCACCACTTCGTAGCCCATCACGGCGAGGTCGGCCGCGCAGGCAAGTCCTGCCGGGCCGCTGCCCACGATGGCCACTTTTTTGCCGTTGGGGATAGGCCGTGTGGGTTTGAAGATGTCGTTGGCTAGGCTCCAGTCGCCCACGAAACGTTCGAGCTTGCCGATGTTGACGCTCTCGCCCTTGATGCCGAGCACGCAAGCCCCCTCGCACTGCGTCTCCTGCGGACACACGCGGCCGCACACCGACGGTAGCAGCGAGTCGCGCGAGATGATCTCCGCCGCCGCCGCGAAATCGCCCTCGCGAACGCGTTCTATGAATTGAGGTATCTGGATCGACACCGGACACTGCGACATGCAGAACGGTTTTTTGCACTGTATGCAGCGCGACGCCTCAAGGCGTGCTTCGTCGGCAGTGAATCCGTAACTTACCTCCTCGAAATTCCGGGCCCTTGCCGCCGGATCCTGCTCGCGGGCATTGAGTCTTGCTATCTTGTTTGCCATCTATCTATCCAAACCTATTTTACACTTGTGATCTGCCGCCGATTCGAAATCGCGGTACATTGTCTGTCGGCGCATCGCCTCGTCGAAATCGACCTTGTGGGCGTCGAACTCGGGGCCGTCGACACAAGCGAAGTAGATCGTACCACCCACCGTCACGCGGCAGGCGCCGCACATGCCCGTGCCATCGACCATCAGCGTGTTGAGGCTCGCGATCGTCGGCAGGCCGTAGTCGGCCGTTGTGCGCGCCACGAACTTCATCATCACCATCGGGCCGATCGTAACAACCTCATCATAAGTCTTGGCGCGGTTGTCGATAAGTTCCTTTATAAGACCCGTCACGAGACCGTTGTAACCCGCCGTGCCGTCATCAGTCGACAGATAGAGGTTATCGCACACGGCCCTCATCTCATCGGTGAGGATCAGCAGGTCGGCGCTCCGGGCTCCTATTATGACATCGACCGCCACTCCGCGTTCGTGGAGCCACTTCACCTGCGGATAGACCGGGGCCACCCCCACCCCACCGGCCACGAACAGGAACTTTTTACGCGCCAACTCTTCGGGCGACAGGTCGATAAATTCCGACGGACGGCCCAGTGGCCCGGCGAAGTCGGTGAGAGAATCGCCCTCGTCCATGGCGTTGAGGCGCCGGGTGGAAGCACCCACCCCCTGGGTCACTATCGCCACCCACCCCGCGGCGGGGTCGTAGTCGGCTATCGTCAGGGGTATGCGTTCGCCCTGGTAGGAGACCCTCACGATGACGAACTGTCCGGGACGCGCGGCCCGCGCCACCCTCGGCGCGTCAATGCGCATCAGCACCGTGTCGGGCGTTAATTCTCTTTTTTGAAGTATCTTAAAACTCATGATTAGATGAGATCGTTGAAATATTGATGAAATAAATGACTATTTGCGAAGGATGGCGGCGACGCGGATCTCGCGCGTGGGACGCATGGGGTCGTCCACCACTATGCCTATGGTGGCCTGCACCTCGCCCGGTTCGTGACGGTTCGAGTAGAACATCACCTCGAATGGCAACGACGCTCCCGGTGCCAAGGTCATGCCCTCGCGAAGGGAGGTTTGCAGTCCGGCGGAGGTGGTGACGGCGCGGATGTGCAACTCGGAAGAGCCTTCGTTCGATGCCGTCAACCGGAATGTGTAAGGCACGGTGCGTTGGCGCACCTCGCCGAAGTTGTGGAACATGGCGTCGAAAAAGAGTTTCGGAGCGGCGGCCGCGTCGGCCCCCACGAAGTTGTCGACGCCCGTGGCAGAGGCGTAGATCGTGGCCTTGGCCGGGGTGCCGTCCACCACCGGACGCACGACGTCGACCATAGGCCCGTAGGCGGTTCGACGGCTCAGATCGTATGTGAAAGTGATGTCGCCCCGGCAGCCGCCGCACAGTGTCTCGGGGGCGTGTATCTCCAACAGTCCGCTCTGCTCGTCGTTTTGCATGGCAAGCGTCACCGGCTCGGTCGAAGTGTTGGCCCAGCGCGTCACCATCGACACAACGCTGCCCTGAGCCACCGTGCGGAACGACAGCAACGTGGTGGAGAGTCTCAGCCCGCCGCCCATGTCGTTGGGATAGTCCTCCTCGACGGTGCGCGGACGCGGGATGACACGGCCCGTAACGGTGAGGTATTCGCGGAACTTTCCGCCGCCGCTGATCACCGTCACGATCTTCGAGAACTCACCCGGCATGCCGCGCGGGTCGAACACCACGTCGAGGCGTGCGCTCGCTCCGGGGGCGACGGGGGTTTTCGGATAGTCGGGGGTGGTGCAGCCGCACGAGGTAGCCACGCGGTCGATGGCGACGGGGGTGGTGCCGCGGTTGGTAAACTCGAAAGTGTGGGCCACCACTCCGCCCTCCTCGCGGACATCGCCGAAGCTCCATTCGGTGACCGCGAAACGCAGGGGCTGGTCTTCCCCGGTCAGTGGCTGGGCGTTCGACGCGATGGGCGCGAGGAGTGTGGCCAGCGCCGTTGCAAGCGTAGTGAATATTATGTTCGGAGGTCTCATTGTGGCGCAAAAATACGCATATCATTCGAGAAAACGGCAAGACGGCGGCAAAAATATCTCGCCGCCGCCGTCTCCCGACTGAACAGACCGGCAGCTTACAATTCGGGAAAACGAGACCGGGCAATGGCAGGCGGAGGTGCCGGCGGAGAGATACGGCCGGCAGGGTTCACGTCGCAATCCGACTGTTTGACCCGTTTGCGGGAGCCCTTACCTCCACTCCCCCGGGGTACACTTGTAGCGCGCGCGGAACCAGCGGCTGAAGACGTTCAGCCGTCCGAACCCCGCCGCCGCCGCGATGCGCATCACCTTCCAGTCGGTCTGTCGCAGCAGCGCCTCGCTGACCGCACCCGCGAAGGCGTCCATCCATTCGAGGATACCCGCGCCGGAGAGCGTCAGGAGGGTCATTTGAAGCTGCTGCACGCCGACGCCCATCGCCGCGGCACAGGTTTTCACGGGCATTTTTCCGTGTCGGATGACCGTCTCGGCGAACAGGTCGATGAAGTCGTTCCGCGTGGCGGCGGCCTCGACGGTGTAGGCGAACTCGTAGTGCATTTTGTTGGCCGCGTCGTGCACCAGGGTGCGTGTGACGGTCACTTT
>JAITWC010000102.1 GCA_031285485.1 Alistipes sp. | reverse complement strand
TCTGTTTACCGAAGGATATTAATAAACCATCCGATTTATTCGGATTTTAACCGGAAGGCTCGGTGGGTTTGCAAACTTACAAACTTTTCTCTACTTTTGTGGGTTATTGTACCTCTCGTAAAGATCATGGGACTTAAAAGGATAAAATCTGCACTGCTGTCGGTCTATCATAAAGACGGACTGGACGATATTGTTCGGGAGCTGGCGAGCGCCGGCGTGAAACTTTACTCGACGGGCGGAACGCTCGAATTTATTAAATCTCTGGGGCTTGAGGCTACGGCCGTCGAGTCGCTCACAGGCTATCCGTCGATCCTGGGCGGGCGGGTGAAGACCCTTCATCCGGGAGTTTTCGGGGGGATTCTCGCGCGCCGCTCGGTGGAGGGCGACGGAGTGCAACTTGCCGAATATGGCATTCCGGAGATCGACCTGGTGATAGTCGACCTCTATCCGTTCGAGGCTACCGTGGCGAGCGGGACCGACGAGGCGGCGATAATCGAAAAGATCGACATAGGCGGAATCTCGCTGATCCGTGCCGGGGCGAAGAATCATAAAGACGTGGTGATCGTGGGGTCGCAGGCTCAGTATGGCGAGTTGCTCGGGCTGTTGCAGGAGCAGGGTTGTGCCACCACTTTTGAACAGCGGCGGAGGTTTGCCGCGCTGGCCTTCGGGGTCAGCGCGCATTATGACAGTGCTATTTTCAATTGGTTCAATGTTCGCGAGGAGTTGCCCGCTTTCCGGGCCTCTTATGACGGTGGGCGGGGGTTGCGCTATGGCGAGAATCCTCATCAGAAGGGGGCGTTCTTCGGTGCACTCGACGAGGTTTTCGAGCAGTTGCATGGCAAGGAGATTTCTTACAACAACCTGCTCGACATCGACGCGGCTGTGAATCTGATCGCTGAATTCGGTGACGGAGCGGGTGCGACTTTCGCGATACTGAAACATAACAACGCCTGCGGAGTAGGCACAGGAGCGACAGTTTTTCAGGCGTATGAACGCGCGCTGGCGGGCGACCCGGTGTCGGCTTTCGGCGGGGTACTGATCTGCAATCGGCCCATCGATGCCGATGTCGCGGGGAAAATCAACGAACTTTTCTGCGAGGTGATTCTCGCGCCGGGTTATGATGCCGCGGCTCTCGAAACGCTGCGTTCGAAGAAGAACCGCATAATTCTCGTGCTGAAAAGCATCGCCCGCCCGACGCCGCAGTTCCGCTCGCTGCTGAATGGGGTGGCGGTGCAGGATCGCGATTTGAAAGTGGGCGGAATGGATGGAGAGACCAAAACGGCTACGAAACGACAGCCCACAGTCGCCGAGATGACCGACATGGTGTTCGCAAACAAGATAGTCAAACAGTCGAAATCTAACGCGATAGTGCTGGCCAAAGACGGCCAGATGCTCGCCAGTGGTGTAGGACAAACATCGAGGGTGGATGCACTGCGGCAGGCGATCGAGAAGGCAAAAAGTTTTGGATTCACGCTTCGCGGCGCGGTTCTTGCGAGTGATGCTTACTTTCCGTTCGCCGACTGCGTGGAGATCGCCCATGGCGAAGGGATCGACACCATCGTGCAGCCTGGAGGCTCGGTGCGCGACGGCGACAGCATCGAATATTGCGACGCACACGACATGACGATGATATTTACAGGATTGAGACACTTTAAACACTGACGAGACGAAAATGGGACTTTTCTCACTGACACAGGAACTGGCGATCGACTTGGGAACTGCCAACACGCTGATAATACACGAAGGTAAGGTGGTGGTCGACCAGCCGTCGATAGTGGCGCTCGACGCCCACACCGGTAAGATGGTCGCTTTCGGTCACAAGGCCAACCAGATGCACGGACGTACCCACCAGAATATACGTACCATCCGCCCCCTCAAGGACGGGGTGATAGCCGATTTCACCGCCACCGAGCTGATGCTCCGAGGGATGATAAAGGAGGTGTCGTCATCGAGGCTCTTCAATCCGTCGCTCAAGATGGTGATCTGCATTCCGAGCGGCTCGACCAACGTGGAGATCCGTGCAGTGCGTGACTCGGCCGAACATGCCGGTGGCCGCGAGGTGTACATGATATATGAACCGATGGCGGCGGCACTCGGGGCAGAGTTGGATGTGCAGGCTCCCGAGGGACACATGATAATCGACATCGGGGGCGGCACGACAGAGATCGCGTGTATCTCGCTCGGCGGCATCGTCTGCTCCGAAAGTATCAACGTGGCGGGTGACGTCTTCACCGAGGATATTCGTAACTACATGCGTCAGGCACACGAGATTCGTGTTGGCGAGCGCACCGCCGAGGAGATAAAGATCGCCGTGGGCAGCGCCATCAAGAAACTGCCCCCAGGCGAGGAGCCTGACGACTATATGCTCACTGGACCAAATATCGTGACGGCACTGCCACGCACCATTTCACTCAGTTACAGCGAGATCGCGGGCACGCTCGACAAATCGCTGCTCAAGATCGACGCCGCCATCATGAAGGTGTTGGAGAACATCCCAGCCGAACTCTACTCCGACATCTACCGCAAGGGGGTCTACATGGCCGGTGGCGGGGCGTTGATCCGCGGTCTGGCGCAGAGGTTCTCGAACAACTGCAAGATACCGTTCATCGTGGCCGATGACCCGCTGCGCTCCGTGGCGAGGGGAACTCACAAGGCTTTGGAGAACATCGACAAATTCTCGTTTTTAACCCGATAACAAACCTTCGCCGCCGTGTATAGGCTGCTGTTGTTTCTTCGCCGGATATATGTGTTCGCCATCTTTGGGGTTCTGGAGGGATTGGCGCTGCACTACTACGCGAACTCGACGATGCACACGCGGGCGCGGCTGCTGGGCCTGTCCGACCGCATGGTGGGCGGGGTTTATGAAGCCATTACTGGAGCCGGACGCTACATGAGCCTTGGTTCGGTGAATCGGTTGTTGGAAGATAAAGTGGTGGCTCTCGAGAACGAACTCGCCGTCTTCCGCGATCATTATTCACAGGAAGCGCTCGACTCGATCAGAATGGCCGAGGATTTCCGCCACCAGTATGTGACGGCGCGGGTGGTACACAATTCCATAAACAAACGTGAAAACTTCTTCACAGTCGACCGCGGCACAAGGGATGGGGTCGAAAGGGGCATGGCGGTGGTATCGCTCGACGGTTACATGGTGGGCTATGTGGAGGGGGTGTCGGCCGGTAACGCCATCTGCGTGTCGGTGCTCAACACTGCTTTTCGGGCGAGTGGCATGTTCGCCGCCTCGGGTCACTTCGGCTCGGTATCGTGGCCGGGGGTCGATCCGCGCACGGTGCGTCTCTCAGAGGTACCGAAGTACGCCCCTGTGTCCCGGGGCGACACGATCATCACCCGCAGCTCGCTCAACTTTCCCGAGGGGATATTCATAGGTCGGGTGGAGAATTTCACCGTCGATGAGGCGAGGGCCTCCTACGAGATCGACGTGGCGCTGGGAGTCGACGTGGCGGCGCTCAGGGTCGTGATGCTCGTTAAAAACTTAGAGGCGTTCGAAAGGCTGAGACTGGAAGAGGAAGTGATAGGGGTAAGTGAGGAATGAGAAACTTTTTAACATATCTGGGTCTGTTTTTGGTGGCGGTGGTGGCGGTCCAACTGTTCGTACTCGACTCGATAAGGGTGTCGATCTATTTCAGCCCGCTGGCCTACATCGCTTTCGTGGCTCTGTTGCCGGTGGGTATGCGTCCGGTGGCGGTGCTGTTGCTGGGATTCGCCACTGGGGTGTTCATCGACTTGTTCGAGGGGACTGGGGGCGCCCACACGGTAGCTACGCTGTTGACGGCCTACACGCGCCGATGGATTATGATCGCCACTATGGGACACGAGACGGTAGACGAGGAGACGTCCATGCCCTCGATCCGGTCGTTGGACACGGGACGGTTCATGCGGTACGCGGCGCTGATCGTCGTATTCCACTGCTTGGCATATTTCACGCTTGAGGCCCTCACTTTTGCCAACTATCATCTGGTGTTGATGAAGATCGCCGTGAGCGGAGTGTTCACCCTGCTGGCCGTGTTGGCCATATCGTTGTTGTTCACCGTGAAACCGAATAATAAAAGGGGATGATACGATGGAAAGGAATTTCGTTCGCAAGAGGGTGCTTTTGATCTTCACGGGGCTGGTTTTCGTGTTGCTTGTTGCGCGGTTGTTTCACATACAGATCGTGGACGGTTCCTACAAACAGGCTGCGTCCAACAACACGCTCCGTTACGAGGTATTGTACCCGCCGCGGGGCGAGGTGTTCGACCGCAACGGCGAGTACATAATCCAGAGCAAGGAGGCCTACGACCTGATGGTGGTGCCGCGCGATGTGATAAAAGGGTTCGACACGGTGCTGTTGTGCAGGATAGTGGACGTGACGCTGCCGCTGATGCGATCGCGCCTGGAGCGGGCCAGGAACCACTCCTTGCGGCAACCGTCGGTGGTGGTGCCCCAACTGTCGAAAGAGATCAAGCTGCTGCTCGACGAACTGCACCTGCCGGGGTTCCACACCGTCTACCGCACCGTGAGGTCGTACCCTCGCAAGATAGCGGGCAATCTGTTGGGCTACGTCAACGAGGTGAATGCGACCGACCTGGCGCGCGACGACTACTACCGCGCCGGCGACTACATCGGCCGAACCGGCATAGAACACGCCTACGAGAACTACCTGAGGGGCGAGAAGGGGGTTAAGATCAACATGGTGGACGTCGGCGGTGTGGTGCAGGGTGCGTGGCATGACGGACGGCTCGACACCCAGGCCGTGGCCGGCAGGAGCCTCACCGCCTCGCTCGATGCCGGGTTGCAGGCGTTTGCCGAGGAGTTGCTGGGGGGAAAAGTGGGGGCGGTGGTGGCCATCGAACCTGCGACGGGCGAGATACTCGTGATGGCGAGCGGCCCGACTTACGATCCCGACGAACTGGTGGGGCGCGAGAGGGGCACCAACTACACGCGGCTGGTGAACGACAACCGCCGCCCGCTGTTCAACCGCGCCGTTCAGTCGCACCAGCCTCCGGGTTCGACGTTCAAGATAGTCAACGCCCTGATCGGACTGGAAGAGGGGGTGCTCAAGCCCAACTACCGTTACGAATGCTACGGGGGCTACACCTCGGGGCGGGTGCATATGGGGTGCCACGACCACTTCTCGCCGCTCAACCTTAATCAGGCGATTATGACGTCGTGCAACGCCTACTTCTGTTACGTGCTACGCAACATTATGGACAAGGCCGACAACGGCGGTGGAGCGTCGCGCGGAGGCTACGACCACTGGGCCGGGCATGTGCGGTCTTTCGGGTTCGGCCGAAAACTCGACAGCGACTTCACGGGCGAGAGCGCGGGTAACATCTACGGTGCCGACCACTACAACCGCACCTATCGCGGAAGCTGGAACTCGCTCACCGTGATCTCGCTCGCCATAGGCCAGGGCGAGATACTGACCAGCCCGTTGCAGATGGCGAATTTCGCCGCCACCGTCGCCAACCGCGGACATTACTACATTCCCCACGTCATAAAGTCGATCGAGGGGGCCGGGATGGATCCGAAATTCTCCGAGCCGCACTACACCGACATCGCCGCGGAACACTTCGAGAGCGTGATCGAGGGGATGTGGATGGCCGCAAACACCGAAGGGGGAACGGTGCGCAGCATGGGCATGGTGCCGGGCCTCGATATCTGCGGCAAGACCGGAACCGCACAGAATCCGCACGGCCAGGATCACTCGGTGTTCATGGGGTTCGCCCCGAGGAACGACCCGAAGATCGCGATCTACGTCTACGTCGAGAACGGGGGATTCGGGGCGTCGGCGGCTGTACCCGTCGGCTCGCTGCTGATCGAGAAGTATCTCACCGACACGGTGACGCGGCCCTATCTGATAGATTACCTCAGGCAGAGGCGGATCTCCTATCCCAACTACGACAACAACAATAGCACCGCCTCGTTATGACGGCGCGCGCCACAAACAGCGCCGTGCTGCACGGAAAGGTCGACTGGTGGACGGTCGGCATCGCGTTGGCGTTGATGGCTCTGGGATGGCTGAACCTCTACGCCGCCGTATTCGACGAGACGCGCACCGCTTTCCAATTCTCGTCGCAGTACGGCATGCAGCTCATCTGGATCGGCGTGTCGCTGGCCGTGGCGCTGGTGGTGATGCTGGTCGACGATAAATACTACCACATTCTGGCCTGGCCGGTCTACGTGGCCGTGCTGTTGCTGATGATGTCGACCCTTGTGTTCGGCATCACGGTCAACGGGGCGAAGGCGTGGTTGGATTTCGGGCCGGTGCGGTTGCAGCCCGCCGAGTTCATGAAGTTTGCGGTGGCGGTGGCGCTGGCCCGGGCGATGAGCGTTTACGGATTCTCGGTGAGCCGGCCGGGCGACCTGTTGAAAGTGGGGCTGATATTGGCTCTGCCGGTGGCGGTTATGTTCTTTCAGCACGACATGGGGTCGGCCGTGGTGTTCGGTTCGTTCCTGTTCATGCTCTACCGCGAGGGGTTGAACCGTTGGGTCTACATCGTGGTGGGGGTGATGCTGACGCTCTTCTTCGGGTCGTTCTGGATCACCGACACGGGGCTTGTGATGCTCATCGTTGCGGGCTGCGCGGCGGGTTTCGGCTTTACGTTTCGCGAGTGGCGCGCGCCTTTTGTCTATCTGGCGTCGGTGGCGGGGGTATCGGTGGCGGCCTGGGCGGGACTGACCCTGGCGGCGGGTCTCGAATGGAGGTATTATCACGTTCTTCTGGCCACGGTGGGGCTTTCGCTGCCCGTGTGCCTTGGCCTGGCTTATGCCCGGCGGCTCCGGGGATTTTGGGTGTTGGTGCTGCTGGCGCTGGGTTCGCTGGCTTTCGTGTCGGCGGCCGACGTGGTGTTCGACAGCCTCGACCTGCACCAGCAAAAACGGATTCTCAACACCCTCGGCGTCGAGTCCGACCCCGGACATTGGGGCTACAACGTCAACCAGTCGAAGATCGCGATAGGTTCCGGCGGGTTTTGGGGCAAGGGCTGGCTCGAAGGCACGCAGACCAAGTTCAATTTCGTGCCCGAGCAGAGCACCGACTTCATATTCTGCACCGTGGGCGAGGAGTGGGGATTCGTCGGATCGTTTGTTGTGCTGATGCTGTTCTGCGCTCTGATAGTTCGGCTGGTGGCGATGGGCGAACGTCAGCTGGAGGCCTTCGGACGCATCTACTGCTACTCGGTGGCGGGGGTTTTCCTGCTGCACGTTCTCATCAACGCCGGGATGACCGTCGGGCTGGTGCCGGTCATCGGCATTCCGCTGCCGTTCTTTTCCTACGGCGGCTCGTCGTTTCTTGCCTTCACTCTGTTGCTGGTCGTGGCCCTTCGTCTCGACCTCGGTTCGGGCGATCTTTCGGCCGCCCGGCTTTAGCTTTTCTCATTTCAGGATTCCGGCCCCGTTTTGGTCTTT
>JAITWC010000071.1 GCA_031285485.1 Alistipes sp. | reverse complement strand
TGATATCGCGCCGAAGCGCGGCAATTTTGTCTTCGTTCGTTTGCATGGGTTATTGGTATTATTTGATATTGGTTGATTATCCACAAAATGTTACGATATTTGCGTTACGAAAAACGTGTAACGTAAAACAGGAAAGATATGAGACCGAACAATCCCTTTTTAATCGCAGGCTATCACAGTCCCGCCTACTTCTGCGACCGCGTACAGGAGACAAAAACGATGACTGCGGCTCTGGAGAATGGGCGCAACCTGACTCTCATCGCCCCGCGCCGCATGGGGAAGACAGGGCTAATCAAGAACGTTTTTTACAATCTGAACGCTCCGAAAAAATCCGAGGTCGTGACGCTCTATATGGATATTTATTCCACCCAGAGCCTGAACGATTTCGTCAAACTGTTCGCCTCCACGGTTTTGGGCGCGTTGGATTCCACTCCGCAAAAGGCGATGAAACGTATCGGTAAGTTTTTGCGAACCCTACGTCCCGTACTTACCCTCGACGAGCATACGGGCAACCCGAAATTTACGGTTGACGTGTCTCTTTCCAACGACGAGGTGTCACTGAAGGAGCTGTTCGCCTACATCGGCTCGTCCGAGAGGCGGGTATATATCGCCATCGACGAATTTCAACAGATCGCCGAGTATCCCGAAAAGGGCGTGGAGGCACTGCTCCGCTCACATATTCAGTTCCTTGAAAATGCGAATTTTGTCTTCGCCGGCAGCAAGCAGCACATGATGCACGAGATGTTCTTCTCCGCCAAAAGACCGTTCTTTCAGAGTACGCAAACGCTGACCCTCGACCGCATCGACCGACAGGAGTATTTCGATTTCGCGGCGGCGTTTTTCAAAGAGGAAGGTTTTCTTCTCTCGCCTGAGACATTCGAATATTTCTATGAATCCTTCGACGGCCACACCTGGTACATTCAGGCGATCCTAAACCGACTCTATGGCTACCGCAAATCTCCGGACAACGAAATGGTGGACGAGGCGGTAAATGAGATTGTCGCGGAATCTGCCTACACCTACGAGAACTTGCTGGCCGCCTATACGCAGGGGAGCGTGAGACTGCTCAAAGCCATCGCCAGGGAAGGATGCGTCAAGGAGATTACCTCAGGAGACTTCATTGCCCGACACACTCTAAAAGCCGCCAGCAGCGTAAATTCAAATCTAAATAAGCTGTTGGACAGGGAGCTCGCCTATAAAACGCCAGACGGTTACATCGTTTATGACCGATTCATGGCGATATGGCTTCGGGAGCAACCCTATTAACCGCCATACATACCGTCATATTAGCCCTCGGAACGTTATTGTTCCGAGGGCTTTTGTCTGGTACTCCATCGGGCTGTTATTATGGGTTTTGACAAAAAGTCAAACCGAACATCGGGCGTTTTTGCGAAAAAGTCAAGGCAAACGATAAATCTCGCCGAGCCTCTCTATCCTATTCTTGGATATGGAAACCAAGGGACTCGGGAGCAAGAGCAGTCAGTTGATGATCCGGGAGGCTATCCGCAAGATAGCCCTCGGGCGGAGCATCGAGCGGGTCGATATGTCGCCCGGCGGGACGGGCGGCGTGGGCACGGCACGGATGATACACGGCTATGTGACGAAAATTCACGACGACCCCGGCGACGGGGAGTTCGCCGAGTATGGCGGCACGATCGACGTAGGCGAATACCCCGACGAGACCGCCAGCGCCTCGCACATCGTCCACAAGGGGGTGCTGCTCGCCGGGGCGAAGGACAACGCGGGCGGATTTCTCATCATCCCAACGTTATTCTCGGACGTGACCGTCGTCTCGGATGCCGCCACGCGGTATATGTATGTGGTAAACTTCTCCCACGCCGACGTGATTCAGCTTCAATCCCACACCGAGGTTACGGTAGGCGTGACCGAGACCGAGGAACTCGATCCCGAGAGTAACGATTCTCCCGACTACGACAAACTCGAACCCACGGGCAACGAAACCAAGACCACCTACACCGCCACCACCGTCGATACCGTCGCCAAAGACGATGGCGGAAAGGAGGCCACGGTGCATATCGACCCGGAGAACATCAACCATCTCGTCGATAAATCGGAAATTAACCAATCCGCCGACAGGATCGAGCAGAAGATAGGCGGTATGGCCGTAACCGTTACGGAGCAAAAGACGACCATCGGCGCGGAGGATGCCTCGGAGCCTCTGGTACTCGGTCAGCAACTCGCTATGCTGATGCGGGAGTTTATCACCGAATGCACCAAGATCATGACCCCGACGCTGATGGGGACGATGCCCGCCGTAAACGCTCCCAACTTCGCCCCGTTACTCTCCAAGATACAGAAGTTTCTTTCCCAAAAGGCTTTCACGAAATGAACGTTACCAAGAATCCGGCCATCGCCTCGCTCGAACCCGGGAACCTGTGCTCTCGGCTCTACTCGGAACTCTACTCGCAGTTCTTCAACGCGCAGGAGCGCAAGGACGCCGAGCACCCTTGGGGCGTGGAGGAGGGCGACGGGGTGTCTATCCGTTTGCACAACGCCGCCTACGGGTTCGCCTACGCCATCGCCGGAGCGGTGGACGGCGGAGGAGAGGGCGGAAACGGCGGTATCCTGTTGGAGTATCTGCGCAGGGACGGGAGTGATATGACCGGAATGTTCAGGGCCAACTACGGCTTCGAGGCGGGACAGGAGAACAAGGCACTCCTTCAGACCTACCTCTATCCCGATTCCGCCGGTATCCGCTTCAACGAGGATATCGACGTGTGGGGCGGCATCCGGTTGGCGGGCGAGCGGGTCATCGGCTACGATCCCGACCGGAACACGTTGGAGCTCTCCGCCGGCATCGTCGACCTCGGCGCGGGTTCGCTCAAATCCACGGGCTGTATAGTCGTCGGCGACAGCGGGACAGGTGTGGCGATAACGCCGTCGGGAATAACGATTGGCGATAATGCGGTGTATCATCGAGGCAACGCCAACCTCCCGGCGATCGACTGGGCGATGAAGGACGCCTCGGTCGCCGGAAGCCTCGCGGTTTCGGGCGGCGTTACGCTGTCGGGCCCCCTGAAGGCGCTTCACGGTGCGGAGTTGGGTACGGGCGGGCGGACGATGATGATCCTGCGTGAGGACGATGCGCTGATGAACGGCCACCTCTCGCTGGGCTGGGGCTACGGTATCCGCATCGACGGATACACCGTGTTGGGTAGAACGGGCGGTTCTGACATAATGCTGGGTGGTGCGGGCGGCGATCTGCTCCTCGGAGGCGCCTACACCAACCGCGTCAGGCTGTTGTCTCCCATCACCGATACCGACGGCGACTACACGCTGCTCACACCGTACGGCGGGGCGCACTTCCCCGATTCGCTCACCGTGCGCCACAACTACGGCGAGGCGCTGCTTTCCAGTTATCGGGTGGACTCCGCCGACGAGGGTGTCGTCATCCACAAGCGACTTCGCTTCGGCGATCCGCGCGGCGCGTACCTCTGTGCCCAGAACAATGGCGTCTCCCTGAAATCTTTTTTTGAATACACGGAGTACGGCACTTCCCACAGGGTCGATCAAGACACAATCGTCCGCTACGGGGCGTCGACCAGCCTGCTTGCCCCTAAATACCGCACGGTCGGCTCGCTCATTATCGAGACCCAAGCCGATTCCGTACTCTTCGACAAGCCCGTCGAGGCAAAAAGGCATTTAGGGATAGCCGGAAGCCTGACCCGCCTTGCCGCCGGGACACTATTCTTCACCGATGACATCCGCTTGGCGGCCTCCGCGGACGGCATCAAGCATCACGGCAACGCCCGGTTCCTCGGCGACATAGGCTCCGAGTTATTCTCGCCGGGTTTCGCTGGAGGCGGTTGGGCGATACAGAGGAACCCGACCACCGGCAACATCGCGGCGACGGTCGATGAGTTGACCGTGCGCAAGCGGATGAGAATATACGAATTGGAGATACAACGAGCGAGCGTAACCGACGGCGCACTGTGGATTTCGCACAGCTGCCGGGGCGATTCGGTAAAGAAAGTAAAGTGAATATGTCAAAGGTCAATTATCCGAAATACAAAATCCTCATAGATCCCGGCTCGAAAAAGGTGCAGGGGCTGAAGGTCGGGGATGTGGTGCGCAGGGAGTATTACGATGGTTCGTATCTCGTCTACTCGCTGATGGTGGTGTTAGAAACAGGCACCGAACTGGTCGGCGGGGCGAACTCAGCCTGGTTTATCGGTGCGCTCGTCACGGGCAACGAGCCGATGGCGGGGCAGATGCTCGACTTCGTGCGAGTGACCAACCTGTTCGACGAGGATCGCGGCGGGGCGCTGTACCTGACCGCCTCCGACGCGGACTCTCCCTACATGGACGTGACAGACTGGCTGGCCAAAGAGCAGTCGCTCTGCTGGCCCGTAATGGGCGGCGGCGACCTACGAGTGGTCGGAAGAAATTCCGTCCACTTTTTTTGTTAAGTTTTGAAGAATAGTTTTGGGTCACCTCCGCATTGAATGACGATCATAGCGATAGCTAAATTTCTTATTTCCATGG
>JAITWC010000089.1 GCA_031285485.1 Alistipes sp. | reverse complement strand
GGTCACATTGGACATGGCGGATCAGTGCCTTCGCCAAACGGTGAACTCGTACTCCAAGCTGTTTCAGGCGACGATAAACCTGCTCCCCGAGCGACAGCGCGAATTGCTGTACGCCGTGGGAAAAGAGGGTAAAGCGGTGGAGATAACCTCCGCACCGTTCATCGGTCGTAACGCGCTGCTTTCGGCCAGCTCCGTCCAAACCGCTGCAAGGCAACTGTTGGAGAAAGAGATACTCACGCGAGAAGATAACGCCTATATGGTGTGCGACAGATTCATGGGCCTGTGGCTCTCGGATGTATACGGCATGGGGTATGGTTTGTGATTTATTGGTCATATGCACAGAGTTGGGTTGACATCATGTTACGCCGCTATTCTCTGGCTTCCCCATGAACGTGTACCGGATTTCGGTCCATCGGAAGATCTCCATTTCGATCCGGTCGGCAGATAAAATCTTGTTTCCGTAAATCAACCCGCACCTGAGCGACTTGAAGAAGCTCTCGGGCACCCACACCTTACAGAACGAAACCGTCGTTACTCCTCCGTCGAGCAACGGAGCCTTCCCTGAACTTTTTTGGAGCCTCCGTCGCCCTGCGAACCGCCCGAGGCGGCGGCGCAGCCTGTGCTCTGCAAAACGGCGAGCGGAGCGCAAAATAAATCCGCCCGGAAATTGGGCCGTTCCGAACGGATTTATTACCTTTGCCATGTCTCTTAAAAACAGGCAGCCCTCCCCGGCGGGGGAGACATTACAAACTTCTCTCCGGGGATTTTTTATTTCACTTTCCCGTACATTCGCGGGGAAATACCACTTAACATCAATCCAATTAACCTCTATCCCCTATGAAAACAAGAATCACCGCTCTCGCGATTGCCGCACTGGTAGGCGTTTCGTGCGCGGGCCCGGCATCCGCTCCCGCCGACGATCCGCAAAATTTCGAGTACTCGCCCGACTTTGCAGCGTTGCAGGTCGACGCCTCAAGGCTCGACCGCATCGACGCTCTCCTTCAGGATTACGTCGACCGCAGCATCATCCCTCACGCCCTCACCTTCGTGGCAAAAGACGGTGAAGTGATCCACCACAAAGCCTTCGGTTGGCGCGACGTCGAGAGCCGCGACCCGCTCGCCACCGACCACATTTTCCGCATGTTTTCCCAAACCAAGGCCGTCACCACCGTGGCGCTGTTGACGCTGTTCGAGCAGGGCAAGTTCCAGTTGGACGACCCCGTGTCGCGTTACATCCCCGAGATGACCGATCAGGTTTGGGTCGACCGCTCAGACCGCAACTCCACCGCCACACGTCCCGTCGCCACACCCGTCACTATCCGCCACCTGCTGAGCCACACCTCCGGCATGCAGGGTCCGAGGCGGGTGCCCGGTCAACCGGCCAAAGAGTACGCCACGCTCGAAGAGTGGGTGCGCGATCTGGTTGCCGCGCCTCTGGGATGGGACCCCGGCACTGAGTGGAACTACCACACCGCGTCCGACGTGTGGGGCTATCTGGTTGAGTATTTCTCGGGCCGCTCGCTTCAGGAGTATGTCACCGAAACGATACTCGAACCGCTGGGCATCACCGACATGGCGTGGTACTTCGACCCCTCGTTCGCACCTCGATTCGTTACGAACTACGGCGTGGACGATCAGGGTAAACTCGTGCCCCGCGAGTGGTGGAGCGGCCGCAATCCGTTCCAGGAAGACCGCCGGTTCGCCAACGCCGGAACGGGCCTCAGTGGCACGATCGAAGGCTACGCACGTTTCTGCCAGATGATCCTCAACTACGGCGAGTTCAACGGCCACCGCATTCTGGGTCGCAAGACTATCGAGATGATGCAGCAGAACCAACTGCCGATTCCCAACGGCGGCGGCAATGGCCACATGTTCGGGATCGGTTTCCAGATCTATCCGCAAAACGACACGAGCCGCCGCGCGATCCCCAACTTTACGCCTATGGTGTCGCCGGGCGCACTGAGCTGGGGCGGTGCCGCCAACACCGACTACATAATCGACCACAAGGAAAAGATGGTGATAATTCTCTACACAAACCGTACCCCCGACACCAAAGTGTGGGAAAAATTCCTTAATACGGTCTATCAGACGCTCGAATAGAGTATTGTCTTTGCGCTCAATTCCCCCGGCTTAACTTTTCACCAAACAAAAAGCCACCCAATGAACATCAACGACATTGCGCTCACGCTGGAAACGGGCATAGGCGTGAAGACCGCCGCCATGTTGATCGCGGAGTTCGGCAGCGCCGACGCCATCTACGACGCCATCTACGACGCCACGGCCACTGAAATCATACGCCGCACCTCCATCCGCGAGCCTTTGGCCGAGCAGCTCACCCGAAAAGAGGCGCATCACCGGGCCGAGCGCGAGCTCGCCTACATAAAAAAACACGGTCTCACGGCCATCGCCTCCACCGACGCCGACTATCCGCCTCTGGTGCGCGAGATGAGCGATCCGCCCCACGTTCTTTATGTCAATGGCGATGTGGCGGCACTGCGGATGAGGTGTGTGTCGATGGTTGGCACGCGGACGCTGTCGACCTACGGACAGACGATGTGCGACAAGCTGGTGAGGCAACTCGCCGACCGTGTGCCCGACCTGTGCATTGTGAGCGGTTTGGCGTTCGGGATCGACGTCCACTGCCATCGCGCGGCTTTGCGTTACGGTGTGCCGACGGTTGCGGTGCTTGCCAACACGCTACCCGGCGTCACCCCCGCGCCCCATGCCGACATCGCGCGCGACATTGTGGCCCACGGCGGAGCAATCGTCTCCGAGTGTCACTCGGCGAGCAAGCAGACGGGCAACTTCTATCTAGCGCGCAACCGCATAATCGCGGGCCTGTCGGAGGGAACGATTGTGGTGGAGGCGCCATTTGAGAGCGGCGCGCTGTCGACCGCCGACTTCGCGCTGGGCTACGACCGCACGGTGATGGCGGTTCCGGGACGCGGGACCGACGATATGTCCAAAGGAACGAACGCACTGATAAAGAACCAGCGGGCGGCGATGGTGTGCTCGGGCGAGGACGTCATACGGGCTCTTGCGTGGGACTTGTACGTACCCGAAGTGGGCGAGCGACCCGTAACACCGGCGCCGGGACTTTCGGCCGACGCGCTGGGACTGCTGGGTTGCGTGCCGGGCGGTGACGCGGTGTCGGTAGATGCTTTGGTCGAGATGACGGCCCTTGGCCACCCCGCCCTGGCACCGCTTTTGCTTGAGTTGGAGTTTGCCGGGAAGATACAGCGGCTGCCCGGCGGCAGCTACACGAAGATATGATCGACACACACTCCCACATGTTCGACGGGGCGTTCGACGCCGACCGCGACGAGGCCCTCGGGCATGCCCGCGAGGCGGGTGTCGAGCGCATTCTGTGTCCGGCGATCGACTCGGAAAGCCATGACGCAATGCTCGCCATGTGCCGCGCCAACCCCGGCTATTGCGTGCCGATGATGGGCATGCACCCCACCTCGGTGAACGACAACCTCGACTGGGAACGCGAACTCGCCATCGTCGAGTCGCACCTTGCCTCGCCCCCCCCCGGAGGCTTCTGCGCCATCGGCGAGGTTGGCCTCGACCTACACTGGAGCCGCGATTTCCTCGCCGAGCAGACGGCCGCTTTCGAGCGGCAGATCGAGTTGGCGATAAGTTACGACCTTCCGCTGGCCATCCACACCCGCGAGGCGTGGGCCGAGATGTTTACCACTCTCGAAAAGTACACCGGCCGCGGCATGCGCGGAGTTATGCACGCTTTCAGCGGCACGCTCAACGACTACCGCCGGGTGCGAGCCGTGGGCGACTTCGTGTTGGGTGTCGGCGGATCGGTGACCTATAAGAAGAGCCGGTGGAGGGAACTTCTGCCCGCCATCGACCCCGCCCACATCGTCCTTGAGACCGACGCCCCGTGGCTCACACCCGAGCCGTTCCGCGGCCGCCGCAACGAGTCATCCTACCTGACACACATCCTCACCGCTGCCGCAGCGATACTCGACACCTCCCCCGCCGACCTCGACCGCATTACCACAGGTAACGTCCGCCGCGTTTTCGGCCTCTGAATACCGATCAAATAAGGCCTGTTAACGCTAATTTAAATACCTTTGCGGCAAGATGACTATGAATCACTGCTTATTTTCAGAGAATACAAAGCTGGCCGATCTGGTGTTGGCCGATGGACGTTTGCTCGGCTTGTTGCCTTATTTCGGCATCGGGCTGGGGTTGGGTGAGAAGACACTGGGGCAGGTGTGCGCCGAGCGCGGGATCGCCGTATCGCTCGTGCTGCTTGTGTGCAACATGTACACGTCCAAAAGTTACGCGCCCGATCCGGCGGAATTGAAGCAGGTCCCTGTCGAAGGCATAGTCGGCTACCTCGAAGCCTCGCACAAGGATTACCTCCATGTTCGCATGCCGCGCATCATCGAGGCGGTTCTGAAGCTGCCGGGCGGTGACATGCTCGCCTCGTTTTGCGAGAAGTACCGCCGGGAGGTCGTCGAACACTTCCGCTACGAGGAAGAGGTCGTTTTCCCCTACATTCGCCGATTGTTGGAGGATGGCGAGCGGCCCGATTACAAAATCAGCGTATACGAGAGCCACCACAGCGACATCGACGGTGCGCTGGAGGATTTGAAAAACATCATCGTCAAGTACCTGCCGCCTGCCGCGACCCTTGAGCTGTGCCGTCCCGTGCTGGCAGACCTCTTCGCTTTCGGACACGACCTGCGTAAACACACGTTTCTGGAGGAAGAGGTACTGATCCCGCTGGTGGAACGCCTGGACAACGAACGGCATACCGTCCCGGACGGTATGGAACTGACCGCACGTGAACGGGAGGTACTCGCCACCCTCGCGCGCGGACTTTCCAACAAGGAGGTCGCCGACAAGCTGCATATCTCGACCCACACCGTCATCTCGCACCGCAAGAATATCATGCGTAAAACGGGTTTCAAGACCGCGCAGGGCCTGACCTTCTACGCGCTGCACAACGGACTGATCACACGGGACGATTTTCTGTAAATCCGTTCCCTCCCCTTAAAAAGGGATGACCGCCCGGCCCTCTCCTCCCCCGATTTCCCCGGATCGGGGGATTTTTTTGAGACGCCCGATGCGTGACCTTTGCGGCATAAAATTCAAACATCACTTTTATGCTGAAAAAGGTTACACTTCTGGCCGCCATGTGCGGCATTTGCGGCGCGGTTCACGCGCAAAATCCCTTCACGTTCGAAGGCTCCTACATCGGCGACGTCTGGTACAACGCTGCCGGAGGAGTGAAAACCGGCGGCGGGTTCATGGGGATGGGCAACATCCGGGTCGGCTTCGACACCGGAAAAGCGCGCCTGTGGAAAGGCGGCTCGTTCTTTATAAACGGCGCATCCATTCACGGCAAATCCCTCACGGAAAACTATCTGGGCGACATGCAGGTCGCCTCGAACATCGACGCGGGCGAGCACACCTATCTGCACGAACTGTGGTACCGCCAGCGGCTCGGCCCCGTGTCGCTGACCCTCGGCTTGCAGGACCTCAACGCCGAATTCATGGTGAGCGAGGGCGCGGGCGAGTTCGTGAACAGTTCGTTCGGCGTGCCGCCCGTCATCGCCACGGGGGTGCCGGTGCCGATCTTTCCGCTGACGGGGCTGGGAATGGCGGCGGGCTGGCAGGTAAACGACCGCTGGGCGGTGCAGGGCGCGCTGTTCGACGGCAACCAGACGTCGTTCGACCACAATCCGAACAACGTGCATTGGAACTTCGGCAAGGACGACGGCGTTCTCGCGGTGGGCGAAGTGCATTTCGACGGCCGTTTCAAACTGGGCGCGTATTATCACTCCATCGACAGCAACTACGGCTTCTACGCCCTCGCCGACCAGCCCGTGACCGGCCGCCTGAGCCTGTTCGGGCAGCTGGCAGTGGCGCCGAAAAGCAGGAACGGGAACAACCATTCGGTGGGTATGGGTGCGAATTACCTGATCGCCGGGCGGCACACGGCGGGCCTTGCCGCCACATACGCCGGCCTGCGCAACGCCGGCCACAAGCACGAGACCGCCGTGGAACTCTACTACAAATTCGCGCTGAGCGACAACATCGCCCTGCAACCCGACGTACAGTACATCTTCAACCCGTCGGGCACGGAGGAGAAACTGCCCGACGCGCTGGTCGGAATGCTGAGGCTGCACGTCGACTTTTAACGCGGCGTCGGGATATTTATCCGATTTAACAAAACAGCGTTGCGAGGTTAAGTCGGGAGTTCCCGATTTAACTAAACAACATTACGAGGTTAAATCGGACGCTTCCAGTTTGGCCAAATACAATTGCGGGGTTAAATCGGGAATCTCCGGTTTGACTAAACAGCATTGCGAGGTTAAATCGGGAACTTCCGGTTTAACAAAATAATGCTGCGAGGTTAAATCGGGAACTCCCGAATCAACCAAACATAACCTGTTAATCGGCTTGCGTCGGCAGGTCGGCCTACAAAAAACCTCCCGTAATGTGTGCGGGAGGCTCTTTAGATTGTCGTTGCAGCGTTCATCATCCGGTATACTTAATTCTGTCACCGCAATTCCTTACTGCCGCCGAAAACCAAGTTAGAAAAGCAACACATCAAAGCACATACCGCGCTGTCTGTCAGTTGAATTGCCCCATTCTTCCAAAATCTGCCATACGGGTTTGCTTTTCATCTCGAAAAGATAGCATTTTTTTGGCGGGAAATCACTACCTTTGTCCCGGGGTAAGTCCTGCGCGACCAGCTCCCGCTCAATCCTCCAGGGCCGGAAGGCAGCAAAGGCAGGCGGTTGTAGCGGTGCGACGCAGGGAGCTTACCCCTCTTTTTTTTAATTCTAATCGACAATAATTTCGCCACCATCACATTGGTGGCGAAATTATCCTCCCCCTGTTAAGAGCTGCAACACAAAGACAGAGGCCGAAAAAAAACTCCCGATCGAAATCAAGAGTTTTGTTTGGCCGCCTCCACCGCATCTTCCTCCTCCGGATAGTGTTTCCGCTCGGTGCGGGCCGACAGCCAGATGCTGAATTCGTAGAGCCCGTAAAGGGGCAGCATCACCAGGATCATGCTGAATATGTCGGGCGGAGTTATGATGGCCGCCACAACAGCCAGCAGCACAACCGCGTGGCGCCGGTATTTGCGCAGGAACGAGGGCGAAACTACGCCGATGCGCGTGAGGAAATAGACCAACAACGGCAACTGAAAGATAAGTCCCGTGCCGAGCGAAACCCCGATCACCTGCGAGAAAAAGCTCTGAATATCTATCAGGTTCTGGATCGTGTCGCTCGCCGAATAGTTCATAAAGAAGTGGATCGACAGCGGGGTGATGATGTAGTAGCCGAACAGCGCACCGGTGAAGAAACACAGCGACACCCACAGCACGAACAGCCGCGTTCCGCGCCTCTCGCCCGGCAGCAACGCCGGTTTCACGAACTGCCATATCTCCCACAAAAGATAGGGTATGCCGAGCGCCAGACCGGTGGCCATGGCAACCTTGATGTGCAGATTGAACTGACCGGTGAGTTTGTTGTTGACGATCGAGCCTGCCTGGGTGCTGTCGAGACACAGCACCGTGGGGTCCATGCTCCACTCGGCGCCCACCAGCCCGCCGAGCCACCCCACGAAGTCGTTGAGCGTGTAGCCCATAGAGCAGAGCCATCGGTTGGTGGCGAACTCGGGCGTCATGGGTGCGAACAGCAGGGTGTCGATGATGAACCCCTTGAAGATGAACGCTGCGATGGCAATGACGAACAGAGCACCGAACGCCCTCATCAGGTGCGGACGCAGGTCTTCGAGGTGCTCGAAAAAAGTCATCTCGACGTCGGACGACTCCTTCTCTTTCTTCGCCATATCGTTTCGGTGTTGCGTCATTGCGAGAGTTCACCCCAAAGTTTTGGGGCATAATGCGGATATGACATATTTGCTTAAAATCAATAATTTACGCAATTATGTCATTGGTAACCGTAAAGGCGAAACAATCCGGCTCTACACGTTCCGGATTGCTTCGCCACCGCGTTTCCCGCAATGACGGTGGGCTACTCTTCGATCTTTTTAGACTCCGGTTTGGTATCTTCGGCGGAGTAGTCCTTATTGATGGCGTCTTTGAACTCCTTGACGCCGCGGCCCGCACCTCTCATCAGTTCGGGGATCTTCTTGGCGCCGAACAGCAGAATGATCAGCACCACAACCAGCATTATCTGCCAGGGACCTACCATCCCCATCGTTACGAACATCGACATATCTGTAATTTTTTAAAAGTTTACGCAACTGCGAGTCACAAAGCTATGCAAAATATTCTACACTAACAAATCGAACAGGCCGGGGTCGTCGTTCAGATATTCGTAGACGATTCCGGCGGCCTCCATACGGGCCACGAGCCCTTCGAGATCTTCGCGCGCGGCCACTTCGATCCCCACTATGGCGGGCCCCTGCTCGCGGTTGGTTTTCTTGGAGTACGCGAAGTGGGTGATGTCGTCGCCCGGCCCCAGCACCTCGCGCACGAAGTTGAGCAGCGCCCCCGAGCGTTGCGGGAACCGTATCACGAAGTAATGCTTTAGCCCCTCGTATAGCAGCGAACGTTCGCGGATCTCCTCGGTGCGCGAGATGTCGTTGTTGTTGCCGCTCACTATCGCCACTACGGTTTTGCCCTTTATGCGGTCGGCACAGAGGTCGAGCGCGGCGACGGAGAGCGCGCCCGCGGGCTCGGCGACAATTGCGTTGAGGTTGTAGAGTTCGAGTATCGTGGTGCATATCTTTCCCTCGGGCACGACGATTATGTCGTCCAGCACCTCGGCGCATATCCGGTGTGTGAGATCGCCCGCGCGCCGCACCGCCGCGCCGTCCACGAACGTGTCGATCGAGGGCAGGGTCACCGGTTCGCCCGCCTCGATGGCCGCGCGCATGCTCGCGGCTCCGGCCGGTTCGACGCCGATGATCTTTGTGCGTGGGCTCATCGCCTTGAAGTACGAGCCGATGCCCGCCGCGAGTCCGCCGCCGCCGATCGGCACTAATATGCAGTCGGGCGCCACACCGCTCAGCCCTCCCGGGCCGCCGACGCTGCCCGCCGTCTGTTCGAGGATCTCAAGGCCCACCGTCGCCTGCCCCTCGATGACGCGCGGGTCGTCGAACGGGTGGATGAACGTGCGCCCGGTGGAGGCCGCGAACTCCAGCGCCGCCGCCGACGCCTCGTCGAACGTGTCGCCCGTCAGCACCGTCTCGGTGTTGTCTCGCCCGAAGAACTTCACCTGCCTCCGTTTCTGTTTCGGGGTTGTGGCGGGCATGTAGATCGTGCCGTGGATGCCCAGGCGCGCACACGAATAGGCCACCCCCTGGGCGTGGTTGCCCGCGCTGGCGCACACCACTCCGCGCGCGAGTTCGTCGGGTGCGAGGCCGCGGATCTTGTTGTACGCTCCGCGTATCTTGTACGACCGCACGGTTTGCAGGTCTTCGCGCTTGAGCAGCACCGTGGCGCCGTGACGCTCCGACAGGTTGGGCATGTTCACGAGGGGTGTGGTGGTGAGTATCTCGCCGAGCGTGTCCCGGGCGGCCGCCACATCTTCGGGTTGGAGTCGGTATTCCATCTGGTTTCGAACTTTTTTTGAGGCCGCAAAGTAACGAATTATCTCGCAGAATCGTCGCGGCCGCAGATAAAACCGGTTCTGTTTCGAATATTACTGAACATTTCACACATAAACGAATCGGAGCGTATCCGTTGAAATCTCTTCGCGGAGCCCGCAAGCGGTTTTGGTGCTTGCTCGGGCAGAGCAAACTCCGAAACAACTTTTGTGCCTGTTGCAACGGCGTTGCAAGCGCCAAAACAACTTTTGTGTCCGTTGCAACGGCGTTGCAAGCGCCAAAACCACTTTCGTGTTCGTGGCAACGGCGTTGCAAGCGCCAAAACAACTTTTGTGTCCGTTGCAACGCCGTTGCAAACGCCAAAACAACTTTTGTGTCCGTTGCAACGCCGTTGCAAACGCCAAAACAACTGTTGTGCTCCTTGCAACGCCGTTGCAAGCCCCAAAACAACTTCTGTGTCCGTTGCTCAACTTGAGCAAGTCGCTCCGAAGTTGTTTTGCCCCTTGCGGACCTCCCTCGGTGAGCCTCGCACCCGCGTGCCCGTTCGCAACGCCGCGCGGGCCGGGAATCCAAAGCGAAAAGCGGGCCGCGCGACAAAATCGATGCGCCGGCCCGCTTTTTCCCATCGGTTTTTC
>JAITWC010000052.1 GCA_031285485.1 Alistipes sp. | reverse complement strand
GCAAATCGCGAGGTTTGTTTTTGAAACAAATACAGCCTGAACTGGGCGTATACCCGATAAACGCGTTTTAAGACACGGTACTGACAGTCACGGCATATATACCTCATTTTAGGAAACGTATGTAGAGCAGAAACCGCGCAATCTCCGCGACGATCAAGATGACGAACCAGATTTCTATGAACTATCGACGGACGGATTTATCGTCCGCTCTGATCGATAATTCATAATTTTCATTACCTTTGTCCCCGCAAATTTTGCGAACAAACAATTAATAAAGCATCTATGAACAATTACGAAACCGTTTTCATTGCCACGTCGGTGCTATCCGACGCGCAGACCAAAGAGCTGCTCGGCAAATTCCAAGGTGTTATCACCGAGAACGGCGGACAGATCACAAGTTCGGAAGAATGGGGCATCAAGAAGCTCGAATATCCGATCCAGAAAAAGTCCACCGGGTTCTACTTCCTCATCGAGTTCACCGCCGGCAGCGGGGGGATCGTCGAGGCTCTCGAAACACAGTACCGCCGCGACGAGCGCGTGATCCGATTCCTAACCTTCCGTCAGGACAAGCACGCCGTCGAATACTCGGCTAAGCGTCGCGCCAAACTCGCAGGTAAAGCCCACGAGGCCGCAACCGCAACCACAGTCGCCGCTGCCGTGACCAACGCCGAAACGCAGGAAGAAACAGTTAAATCAGAGGAGGAATAAGCCATGGCCGCACCCCAACAATCGGAGATCCGATACCTCAATCCGCTCAGCGTGGATGTGAAGAAAAAGAAGTATTGCCGTTTCAAAAAACTCGGCATCAAATACGTCGACTACAAAGACCCCGAATTCCTCAAGAAGTTCCTCAACGAGCAGGGTAAGATCCTTCCCCGCCGCCTGACCGGAACCTCGCAGAAATTCC
This sequence comes from Alistipes sp., assembly GCA_031285485.1. GTDB lineage: Bacteria > Bacteroidota > Bacteroidia > Bacteroidales > Rikenellaceae > UBA940. Next base: position 4,717 of record JAITWC010000052.1, on the reverse strand, counting down.
AGAAGAAAGTGGCCCAGGCCGTTAAACGTGCCCGCCACCTCGCTCTTCTGCCGTTCGTAACCGACATGATGAAATAAAGGAGGGCCCAGATTATGCAGATTATACTTACGAAAGACGTAGACAAGTTGGGCTACGCGAACGATATCGTGGAGGTGAAACCCGGTTACGCCAACAACTTCCTCATTCCGCAGGGCATGGCCAAGGTCGCAACGCCGACCGCACGCAAGATCCTCGCCGAAAACCTCAAACAGCGAGCCCACAAGGACGCCAAGATCCAGGCCGACGCACAGGCGCTCGCCGACAAGATCGCAAACCTGCCGCTGGTGTTCAAAATGAAAGCCAGCGAAAACGGCAAGATATTCGGCTCGGTGACATCGCAGATGATAGCCGACGCGATGGCAGAAAAGGGTGTCGAGATCGACCGCAAGAACGTCACCGTCGAGGCTTTCAAAACGCTGGGCGCATACACCGCCGAAGTTCGCCTCCACAAACACGTGAAAGGTACGATCAACTTCACCGTCGAGCCCGAAGGCGCGCTCGTCAAGGAAGAAAAGGACGAGACCCCGGTTCCCAAGAAAGCTCCCGCCAAGGCTCCCGGGGTTGTTGAGGAGGCTGTGGCAGTCGAGGTTCCCGCCGCCCCTGCCGCCGAGTAATCTCACTCTTCAATAACAAAAGGCCCGCGCCGAAATTGAGATACACTCCAAAGTTTGGACGGATTGATAATTTGGATGACAAGAGTTCGGTATTGCACCGGACTCTTGTTGTTTAAGTAACTCCATTTACGGATTACCCTGCGCTCGACACCATAATCATTGGATGCCTGATGCAAAGAGTAGGTCTTAGCCGGAATCTTTGATACAACGGCTGCCCAGGTTGGGGCGGGGCCAAATCGCGCGATTCAGTGGTTACCTCCGTCGGCTTTTCCCGCACCGCCGCTGTCGCGGCGACTCGCGGGCCTGGCGTCGGTGAGCCTCGCATCTCCGATGCTCGTTTGCCCAGGTTGGGGCGGGGCCAAATTTTCTGTTTCGGTGGTTGCCCAACTTGGGGCGGGGGCAAATTTTGTGTTTCGGTGGTTGCCCAACTTGGGGCGGGGCCAAATTTTGTGTTTCAGTGGTTGCCCAACTTGGGGCGGAGCCAAATTTTCTGTTTCAGCGGTTGCCCAACTTGGGGCGGGGCCAAATTTTCTGTTTCAGTGGTTGCCCAACTTGGGGCGGGGCCAAATTTTGTGTTTTGGTGGTTGCCCAACTTGGGGCGGAGCCAAATTTTCTGTTTCAGTCGTTGCCCAACTTGGGGCGGAGCCAAACGAAACATCCCCCCGAGAGCGGGAGGATGTTTCGTCTCCGGTACCGTTCACAGTCCCGTCCAAACTTTCGAGGGGCAGTTCGGTTTCTACTTCCCGAGCACGCGGCGTTCGATCTCCTCGATCTGGAGGCGGAACGAGCGGTCGGTCTCCATCAGGTTGGCCACCTGTTTGCAGGAGTGCAGCACCGTTGCGTGGTTTTTGCCGCCGATCGCGCCGCCGATCGCCGTGAGAGGCGCCTTGGTGTGTCTCTTCGACAGGAACATCGCTATCTGGCGCGCCTGGGCGATCTCGCGCGTTCGGCGCTGCGAGGCGAAATTCTCGGCCGACACGCCCAGCACCTCACACACGACCTGCTTGATGTTGTCGATCGAGATCTCGCGGCGGTGCACCTGAACGTAGACCTTGAGTATCTCGCGGGCGAGCGAAACCGTGACCTTGCGACCGAGGAACCGCGCGTTGGCCACCAGCGAGGCGAGCGCACCCTCGATCTCGCGCACGTTGGCGCTGATGTTGTCGGCCAGGAACAGCACCACCTCCTCGGGAATCTCGACCCCCAACTTCGATATCTTGCTGCGGATGATCTTCACCTTCGTGTCGTAGTCGGGCACGGCGAGTTCGGCCGACAGCCCCCACTTGAAACGGGTGAGCAGTCGCTGCTCGATGTCGCGAAGTTCGACGGGCGGCTTGTCGGAGGTGAGGATCAGCTGTTTGCCCGCCAATTGCAGGTGGTTGAATATGTTGAAGAAGGCGTTCTGGGTGGCGGGTTTGCCGCTCAGCTCCTGAATGTCGTCGATTATGAGCACGTCCACCATCTGGTAGAAGTGGATGAAGTCGTTCACCTCTTTATTGAGTACCGCCGTGGTGTACTGCGCCTGGAACTTGTGCATCGACACGTAGAGCACCTGCAAATTGGGGAACCGGCGCTTGACTTCGAGCCCGATGGCCTGGGCGACGTGGGTCTTTCCGAGCCCCGAGCCGCCGAATATGTAGAGTGGGTTGAACGGGGTGGTTCCCGGGCTGAGGGCCACTGAAATGCCGGTCGATCGTACCAGCCGGTTGCAGTCGCCCTCGATGAAACTTTCGATCGTGTGGGCAGGGTTGAGTTGCGAGTCGATAACTATGCGGCGGAGGCCCGGAATCACAAAAGGATTTTTTATCTTTGTGGTGTCGGTCTGCTCGATGAATCGGGTGATCGGGGTGGTGTCGCTGTCGGCCGGGACGGGCATCGTGGGCACCTCGGCTTTGGGCACGGCGTAACGCAAACGGGTGTCCGCTCCGAACTTGTTTTGGATCAGGGAACGCAGCAACGGCAGGTGGTTTTTTTCGAGGTGGGTGACGTAACTTTCGTTCGGCACACGGAGCTTTAGGGTCACTCCGTCGAAGTCGAGCATCACGATGGGTTTGAACCAACGCGAATACTCGTCCTCGGAAGTATTCTCCCTAATCCGGGCGAGACAATCCTGCCACACGGCGCTGTATTTATGCGAGTTAGGAAACATTCTGCGATTCGGCGTAACTTAGACGCGAACAAAGGTGAGGACAAATTTGCGAAAAAAAAAGCGGGGGGTGTATTGCTTTTAAGTTTAAAATTTATATAGTTTTCAGAGGTTTTAGGGAGGCCGGATATAACACTTTGATATTGAGAATTGATACTTTTTCCGTACCTTCGCCTATAAATAAATACATTGTCGCAATATTGAAATCATAACTTAAATCTATACGAACATGACAACCGATCTTGATACACTTGCCCGCGCGCGAGCCCAAAAATGGCTCGACGGAGAGTTCGACGAAAACACAAAACGACAGGTGCGTGAGATGATGGACAGCAACCCCGCCGAGCTGCGCGAAAGTTTCCACCGCGACCTCGAATTCGGCACCGGCGGACTGCGCGGCATAATGGGCGTGGGCACAAACCGGATGAATATCTACACCGTCGGCATGGCAACACAGGGGCTGGCTAACTATCTGACCAAATGTTTCGACGGCGAGGAGATTAGCGTGGCCGTGAGCCACGACTCGCGTAACAACAGCCGCGTGTTTGCCGAGCGGGTGTCCGACATCTTTGCCAGCAACGGTTTCAAGACCTATCTTTTCGACGCCCTGCGCCCCACCCCCGAGCTGAGCTTTGCCATCCGCGAATTGGGCTGCCACAGCGGGGTGATGGTCACAGCGTCGCACAACCCGCGTGAGTACAACGGCTACAAGGCGTACTGGGCCGACGGATCGCAGGTGACCGAGCCTCACGACGTGAACATAATCGCCGAAGTGGGCCGGATTACCGATATCTCGCAAATCCGCACCGGGGACGCAAGCAACCGCATCATAACGCTCGGCAGTGACTTCGACGACATATACCTCAATAAGGTACGGTCGCTCTCGCTCGCGCCCGACGCGGTAAAGCAATTCCACGACATGAAAATCGTCTACACCCCGCTGCACGGCGCGGGGGTTCGTCTGGTGCCCGAGTCGCTGCGGCGGTTCGGATTCACCAACGTCACGATGGTGCCCGCGCAGAGTATTCTCGACGGTGACTTCCCAACCGTGGAATATCCCAACCCCGAGGAGCGGCTCACCATGAAGATGGCGATCGATTTGGCCGATGAAATAGGTGCGGAACTCGTTCTTGCCACCGACCCCGACGCCGACCGGCTTGCCATTGCGGTGCGAAACGAACGCGATGAGTTCGTGTTGCTCAACGGCAACCAGACCTGCGCGCTGTTGGCGGCGTATCTGCTGACCGGTTGGGCCGAGCGTGGTAAGATCACGGGCCGCGAGTTCGTAGTCAAAACCATAGTCACGAGCGAGATGATTGCCGAGGTGGCGCGTCGTTTCGGCGTTGCGTGCTATGACTGCCTCACGGGTTTCAAATACATAGCCAAGATCATTCGCGAACGCGAGGGGTCGGAGCAGTACATCGGTGGCGGCGAGGAGAGTTTCGGCTTTCTGGCCGGCGACTTCGTGCGCGACAAGGATGCCGTGAGCGCATGTTCGCTCGCTGCCGAGGCCTCCGCCTGGGCAAAATCGAAGGGGATGTCTCTGTATGGGTGGCTGCGGTCGATGTACGTCGAGTATGGTTTCTATAAGGAAGGTCTGGTGTCGGTGACGCGGCGCGGCATCGAGGGGGTGGCCGAGATCGCCGCCATGATGGCCGACTATCGCTCGTCGCCTCCCGCCGCCGTCCTCGGTTCGCCGGTTGTCACGATCCGCGATTTCCAATCGCTTGAGGAGATCGACGTCGCGACGGGCGTGCGCACCTCCATGCAGCAGGACGAGAGCAACGTGTTGCAGTTCTTCACCGCCGACGGAACCAAAGTATCGGTTCGCCCCTCGGGCACCGAACCCAAGATCAAGTTCTACTTCGGCGTCAGCGCTCCCCTGCCCTCCGAGGAGCAGTTCGACGAGGTGGAAGCC
>JAITWC010000008.1 GCA_031285485.1 Alistipes sp. | reverse complement strand
GTGTAGGTAGTGACCTCTACGACGAGCTGATCACTCGTTCAGAGGAGTCCTACCAGGTGTGTGTGTGTGTGTGTCTAATTGTGTGTATATGTGTGTGTGATCTATAAACCTTAACAATGAGGCTGCCTAAGGCATATTTTGGCCTTTGCGCCCCCCAAAAATAGTATAAATTAACAAACTAAAGCTGAAATTCTTCATTTGCCAAAAATTCACAGCATTATTTGCTACAAGACAGTCATTTTCATAGACACCACCGTGAGAACCACAAATCTCGCAAGACAATAACTCCGTTAAGTTCAGCGTCACATTTATTTCTTTGTGCTCTGAACACGTAAAGTCACTGTCCAATTACAAGATCAGCAAACAGGCCCAGAGGATATCACGTACGTAACTGTGAGCATTTCTTCATGAAACTTTGTTGGTATCCGGTCGGCCCGCCCCGCCCCGCGTCTGTCGCGGCGCCGTCCGTGGACGAAACCGTTTCCGAGACCTCTTTCGCCCCGTCGTCCGTGGACGAAACCATTTCCGAGGCCTCTCCCACCCCGTCGTCCGTGGACGAAACCGTTTCCGAGACCTCTTTTGCCCCGTCGTCCGTGGACGAAACCGTTTCCGAGGCCTCTTTCGCCCCGTCGTCCGCGGACGAAACCGTTTCCGAGGCCTCCCCCACCCCGCCGTCCGCGGACGGCGCCTGACGAGGCACGGGCGAAGGGATGCGGTTACTTCCGGAAGAACCAGCTTTTCTGGCGGCGTTTGTCGTCGATCGTGCGGGCGACGTGGAGCGGCTCGCCGGTGTAGGGGTCGGCGCCGGTGTGGAACATCACCGAGCTTAAAGTCATCGGCGTCGGCGTGAGGTCCTGCACCTGGTCGGTGTGCAGGCCCAGTCGGCGCGTGGTTTCGCTCAGGCGGCGCATGTCGCCGTCGGTGCAGCCGGGATGGCTCGAAATGAAGTAGGGGACGAGCTGCGTCCGCAGCCCCTCGGCCTCGCACACGCGGCGGAAGTCGGCGTGCAGCCGCTCGAAACCCTCCCACCGCGGCTTGCGCATCAACCGCAGCACACGATCCTCGGTGTGCTCGGGCGCGACTTTCAGCCTCCCCGAAGTGTGGTGCACGATCAACTCCCTCAGATACTCCCCCTCCCTGAAGAGGTCGTACCGGATCCCGCTCCCCACGAAAGCCTTCTTCACTCCGCGGACACCGCGCACCCGGCGGTAGAGATCGAGCAGACGGCGATGGGAGTTGTCGAGGTTGGGGCACGGGCGCGGAGTGAGGCAACTCGGCCGGCGGCACGCGGCGCACTTCTCCGTGTCGCGTCCGCCCATGCCGTACATGTTCGCCGACGGCCCCCCGAGATCGGAGAGATAACCCTTGAAATACGGCATCGCCGCCACCCGCTCCACCTCCCTCACCACCGACGCCTCGCTGCGCGAGGTGACGAACTTGCCCTGGTGGGCCGAGATGGTGCAAAAGCTGCAACCACCGAAACAGCCGCGGTGGATGTTGACCGAGTTTTTTATCATCTCCCACGCCGGGATGTCGCCCCGTCCGTCGTACCTCGGGTGGGGCCGCCGCTCATAGGGAAGATCGAAACTGCGGTCGAGCGCCCCGGTCGTCATCGGAGGCAGGGGCGGGTTGACCGCAACGTATCGGTCGCCCGTGGGTTCGACCAGCGTGCGGGTCTGGCGCAGCAGGTTGGAGGCGGTCTCGATCCGCACGAAGTTTTCGGCGAACTTTTTCGGGTCGGCCACGCACTCCTCGAACGGGTGCAGCATCTCCGTCTTCGCGGGATCGAGCCGGTCGACATAAGCCGCGTCGGCCATGAACGCCACCTGCGGCAACTCCCGCAGCTTTTTCATGTTGAACCCTCCCTTCAGTGCCCTGGCTATGGCGGGCATCGACTCGTCGCCCATTCCGTAGGCCACGAGGTCGGCGCCGCTTTCGGCAAGGATCGAGGGGTGGAGCGTGTCGTCCCAGTAGTCGTAATGGGTCAGGCGCCTCAACGACGCCTCTATTCCGCCCAGCACCACCGGCACGTGGGGCCACAGTTCCTTCAGTATTCGCGAGTAGACGGTTGCGGCGCGGTCGGGCCTGCGGCCCGCTTCACCGCCCGCGGTGTAGGCGTCGTCGGAGCGCCGTCGCCGTGCGGCGGTGTAGTGGTTCACCATCGAGTCCATGCTGCCCGCCGTCACGCCGAAAAACAACCCCGGCGCCCCCAGCTTGCGGAAATCCCTCAGGTCGTCACGCCAGTTGGGCTGCGGCACCACGGCGACGCGAAACCCCTCGGCCTCCAGCAGCCGCCCTATGACCGCCGCCCCGAACGACGGATGGTCGATGTAGGCGTCGCCCGTGACGAGTATCACGTCCGGGGCGTCCCACCCCAGCGCGCGCATCTCCTTTACCGTTGTCGGAAGAAATCCCATCCTGTCGCCTCTACGCCGCCGCACACTCTCTCGTCTCCTGCTTCTCGCAGCCCCCGGCAGCGACGACAAATTTAGGGATTATTTTCCGTAATGCCGGTGTCGGGCACGGCAACATCCGCGCCATCCACTTGCTATATGTTGAAAACAAGCCAAATCGCTCCCTGCATCGACTACGCCACGGCAAACCCGCTCGCATTTATCAGAAACGACCGCGGTTTCGACCCCTACCCCGAACGCTCGTGGCACGTGCACGAAGAAAGCGCGCCGCGGACGTTGTGGGTAGACGAAATCAACAGATGAACGCCGGGTCATACGTACCCTAAAAGGAGAGTTACTATGTTTGAAATCTGTTGCTTAAGCGCAATAACGTCAATATCGCCTTCATCTCCGAGAGCCTCGGCCACACGAGCCTGAACACCACGCAAATCTATCTGGACTCTTTCGAGAAGGAGGAACGGGCCAAGAACGCG
>JAITWC010000044.1 GCA_031285485.1 Alistipes sp. | reverse complement strand
GCGAGGCTACAAACCGGAAATTCGCACAACCACCTATAATCCGGAGACCAATACCAGTGAAATAATCATTGAACGCCCCTATACGTCGACACCCGAATCCTTCGAGAGAACAACTCAGAACGATTGTTGCAGAGAAGTTAAACTAATTTCATCACCATGACATTCGGAGCGGAATACATTGACTATAAAGAAAGAACACGACGATATTATGGACGGCGGCAACGATCGCGATGAAATATTTAACTGAATATGGAAAAACAACCGAAAAATTACGGCGAGGCGATCGCGGAGGTCGAGGCGATACTCGCGCGGTTCTCGGGCGGTGAGCTCGATGTGGATACCCTCGCCGCGCAGGTAAAGCGGGCCACGGAGCTGATCGCGTGGTGCCGCGTGCGGCTCGAAAAGGCCGAAAAAGATGTGGTCGAAGCCCTCGGCGGCGGCAAAGAATGATACCGTACCGTGACGGGAAATGTAAAAAAGAGTGCGCGGAAACTCGCACGCAAAAAGATCGCGCTCACAGGTTCGGTCAACGCGGATGGCGCCCCCGGTATCAAGGCGATGGCGGTGGAGAAAAGGGAAGGCATGAAGACGTTCTGGTTCGCCTCTAACGTCGGCTCTCAAAGGGCGGCGCAATACATGGCCAACCCACGCGCCTGTCTCTACTTTTTCGACCGCATCCCCTACCGCGGTCTGATACTCGAAGGGGCGATGGAGGTGTTGACCGACGAAGCGTCGAGGCGACTCTTATGGCGCAGGAGCATGAAGTGCGTATACCGCAATGGCAGGGTCGACGATCCCGACTATTGTGTGCTGCGTTTCATAGCCACACACGGCCGTTATTATTTCATGTTGGAAACCGAATCGTTCAGTGTCGATGATTAAATTTATTCTAAACCGCGTGTCGCGCGGGGTGTTGCAGCGGCTGGCCCGATGGGTGATGCCGCTCGCCGGGTTGTTCTATGCCGGTCGCGGGGTGCAATGTCCGCTGTGCGGCGCGCGGTTCCGGCGGTTCATGTCTTACGGATATGTTGAAGTGCGAAAAAACGCCCTTTGTCCGCGCTGCCTTTCGCTCGAACGACATCGTCTGCTGTGGCTGTGGCTGGAGCGGGAGGGGAAACTTACGGAAATGGCCACAGGAAACACAAAGTTTCTCCACATCGCGCCCGAAGTGTGCCTGTCGCGCAGGTTCGAAAAGATCCTGCCTCCCGACAGCTACATCACAGCCGACCTCGAAAGTCCTCTGGCTAAGGTGAAAATGGATGTTCAGCATATTCCGTTTGCCGACGGAACGTTCGACGTCGTCTTCTGCAACCACGTTCTGGAACACGTTGCCAACGACCGTCTGGCGATGTGCGAGATGCACCGCGTGATGCGACCCGGAGGTTGGGGAGTGATGCTTTCGCCCGTCGACTGCGCGCGCGCCGGGACTTTCGAGGACGACTCGGCGGTCGATCCGGCCGAGCGAACCCGCCTGTTCGGGCAGTACGACCACCGGCGCGTCTACGGCCGCGACTACGCCGACCGCCTGCGCGAGGCGGGGTTCAGGGTCGACGAGGTGGACTTTTTCGACACCCTCACTCCCGACCAACAACGCCTCCACGCCCTGCGGCGCGAGATACTGTACATGGTACAAAACAAATAAACTGTTTTTCAGTGCCCTCTGACAAATCTCTCTTTTTTTGTCTACTTAAGGTAGATGCCGTGGCTGGCACATTCGGCGATCTGCTGCTCGGGCCACATGCTTACCTGGACTTCGCCGATGTGGGCGCAGCGCAGGTAGAACATGCACAGGCGCGACTGGCCGATACCGCCACCGATCGACAGCGGCAGGTGGCCGTCCAACAGCGCCCGGTGGAACTCCATCCCGGCGCGTTCTTCCTGACCCGTCATCTTCAACTGCCTCATCAGCGCCTCGGCGTCGACCCGGATCCCCATGCTCGACAGCTCCAACGCACTCTCCAGCACCGGATTCCATACCAGAATATCACCGTTCAGACCGAAATAGTCGCCCGCCTTGCCCGTCGCCGCCGAAGCATCGCGTGTGGGGGTGCTCCAGTCGTCGTAGTCGGGAGCGCGTCCGTCGTGTTGTTCACCGTGCGAGAGCGGGTGGCCGATGCCTGTGATGAACACCGCGCCGTGTTCACGCGCAGCCTCGTTCTCGCGCTCCTTGGGCGTTAGGGTGGGGTAGCGGGCGAGCAGGTCTTCGGATTGGATGAATGTTATCTCGTCGGGCAGGCAGGGTGTGATGTGCGGGAAAAGGTCGTAAACTTCCTCCTCCACCTCGCGCAGGGCGGCGTATATCTTCCGTACCGTATCCTTCAGATACTCCAGATTGCGTTCGTCGGGCCTCATGGCGCGCTCCCAATCCCACTGATCGACGTAGAGCGAGTGGATGTTGTCCAGCTCCTCGTCGGCGCGGATGGCGTTCATGTCGGTGTAGAGGCCGTAACCGGGGGCGATTTTGTACGCCGCCAGCTTCATTCGTTTCCACTTGGCGAGCGAGTGCACCACTTCGGCCCTCCGGTCGCCCATATCCTTGATGGGAAACGACACGGCGCGTTCCACTCCGTTGAGGTCGTCGTTTATGCCGGTGCCCGACAGCACGAAAAGCGGCGCCGTCACGCGGCGAAGACGCAGATCGCGGGCGAGTATCTCGGGAAAAATGTTTTTCAGATAGGAGATCGCCTGCTCCATCGTTTCGGGAGCGAGTTTGGCGGTGTAATCTTTTGGTATAAACAGTGGCATATCGTATGATTTTAGTTTTCGTGTGAATAATGCGCGTCCTTTGTGTTGCCGTTCCGGATTAACTCGCTTCGCTTGTTTTGTCTTCGGCGGTGGCGGCGGGGGCGGGGGTGGTTTTCCCGATTTCGGCCAGCACGTCGGCGTGAAACTCGAAGTGTTCGGCGTTCTGAAGGTGCTGGATCGTGATTCCTTTACGTTTCATCGTTTTGCGGTTTTGGTTTCCGGATGTAAAATTAGCATTTTTGTCTTTGCGTCGGACACGCAAGAGGGAAAATCGTCGTTTTGGCCGTTGCGTCGGTGACGCAAACGGTAAATTTCTCTTTTTGCTCCTTGCGTCAGACACGCAAACGGTAAAATCCTCTTTTTGCTACTTGCGTCTGTGACGCAAGAGATAAAATCCTCTTTTGGGCCCTTGCGTCGGGCACGCAAACGGGAAAATCTTCTTTTGGGCCCTTGCGTCAGCCACGCAAGAGGGAAAATCCTCTTTTGGGCCCTTGCGAACCCGCGAGGGCGAAGCAATCCAGTTTCTTTCCAATATAAAAAACATATCCATAATGTTTTCCATTTAAAATCCAAACAAGTTGGAAGGTTATTTTCCAGTTAATTTTGTTTTGTAACTTTGTGTCAGGATGTTAAGAGGAGGCAGGCACTGCTGGGGAGCAACCTGTCAAGCAAT
>JAITWC010000129.1 GCA_031285485.1 Alistipes sp. | reverse complement strand
GACTATATGCCCCGACTTGCCGAAGCGTACCGCGAGTGGGCGGAGGTGATCGCGGCACGGCAGGCGGCCGCAAATAATTGATAATAAAATAGGAACTGCGACTTACTTCATTCGTAATTCGTAATTCGTAATTCGTATATTAATATGATATTGTTTTTCAAGACCGAAGAAAAAATATACGCGGTGGATGCCGCAGCGGAACTTGGGGCGGTGGAGATCGAACGCCTCGAATGGCTCTTTTCGGGCGCCCGACGTCTTGAGGGCGGGAGTGTCGAGGGTTCGTTCATCGGCCCGAGGCGCGAGATGATAACCCCGTGGAGCACCAACGCCGTCGAGATTACCCAGAACATGGGTATCAACGGGATCCGGCGCATCGAGGAGTTTACCAGAATCGAAGAGGAGATCGCTCCGGGACTATTTCGCGTAGCCAAATCCGCCGCGACCGTTGCCGCCGACCCTATGCTCAACCGCCGCTACGATAGCCTCGGACAGGAGATATTCACCATCACACGCGAGCCCGAACCGGTTCGCGAGATTACTGACATCGCCGCCTACAACCGCGCCGAGGGACTCGCCCTGTCAGACGACGAGGTGGCTTATCTGGAAGAGGTTAGCGCCAAAATGGGCCGTCTGTTGACAGACAGCGAGGTGTTCGGTTTCTCGCAGGTCAACTCGGAACACTGCCGCCACAAGATTTTCAACGGCGAGTTCGTGATCGACGGCAAAACACAGCCCGAGACGCTGTTCGGGTTGATCCGCGAAACCACGCGGCAGAATCCGGGGCAGGTGACGTCGGCCTACAAGGACAACTGCGCCTTCCTCGCGGGCCCCGTGGCCGAGCAGTTTGCGCCTGCCTCGCATGATCGGCCGGACGAATATTGCACAAGCGATTTCGAGAGCGTGATCTCAATCAAAGCCGAGACACACAATTTTCCCACCACCGTGGAGCCGTTCAACGGCGCGGCGACGGGCTCTGGCGGCGAGATCCGCGACCGCATAGCCGGCGGCAAGGGGGCTTTTCCACTGGCCGGAACGGCGGTCTATATGACATCGTACCCGAGACCCGATGGTGACGTGAGACCCTGGGAGTCGATGATCGCGCCGCGAAAGTGGCTCTATCAGAGCCCGGAAGACATACTGATAAAGGCGTCGAACGGTGCCAGTGACTTCGGCAACAAATTCGGCCAGCCATTGGTGTGCGGATCGCTGCTGACCTTCGAACATGCCGAACACGGCAAGACGTGGGGCTACGACAAGGTGATCATGATGGCCGGCGGAGTGGGTTACGGCAAAAAAGTCGACAGCATGAAGGACGACCCCTCGGCAGGCGACGCCGTGGTGCTGCTCGGCGGCGACAACTACCGCATAGGCATGGGAGGTGGGGCCGTTTCGAGCGTTGCGACGGGCGAATTTGCGGGCGAGATCGAACTCAACGCCGTGCAGCGCTCCAATCCTGAGATGCAGCGCAGGGCTTATAACGCCATTCGCGCCATTGCAGAAGGCGGTTCGGGCGACGCAAACCCCATAATCTCGATCCACGATCACGGCGCAGGCGGGCATCTCAACTGTCTTTCGGAGCTTGTGGAAGCAACCGGCGGACGCATCGACATGGAACAGCTGCCGATCGGTGATCCGACCCTTTCGGCGCGCGAAATCGTTGGAAATGAGTCGCAGGAACGCATGGGCCTTGTGGTCGACCGCAAGCGATTGGACTATCTGCGGGCTGTGTCGGATCGCGAACGGGCGCCGATGTATGTGATCGGCGAGGCGACCGGCGACGGGCAATTTACCTTTATTAATAATAAGACCGGCGAGCGTCCAATCGACTGGCCGCTGGAATATATGTTCGGGCGCGCACCGCGTACTGTTCTTAACGACAAATCGTTGCGTGAGATTTTCGCGCCGGTGGCATACGACGGCGGGCGCGTAGTCGGCTACATCGAACAGGTTTTGCAACTGGAGGGCGTCGCGTGCAAGGATTGGCTCACGGGCAAGGTCGACCGTTCGGTGGGCGGGCGCGTGGCTATGCAGCAGTGTGCCGGGCAGGTGCAGTTGCCTCTGAACGACTGTGCGGTTGTTGCGCTTGATTATCAGGGCACTTCAGGCATCGCAACGGCGCTCGGGCACGCTCCTGTGGCGGCGATGATCGACCCTGCCGAGGGATCACGGCTTGCAATCGCAGAATCGCTGACAAATATCATTTTTGCTCCTCTGACACATGGACTTAAGGGCGTTTCGTTGAGCGCAAACTGGATGTGGCCGTGTAAAAATCCGGGAGAGGACGCGCGGTTATATGCGGCAGTGGAAGGGGCAAGCGAATTTACTATCGCTCTGGGTATCAACATTCCCACAGGTAAGGACTCGCTGTCTATGACGCAGAAGTATCCTGACGGCGAGAAGGTTTACGCGCCGGGGACAGTGATAATCACCTCGGTGGCGGAGGTTTCCGATGTTTCGCAAAGTGTTTCGGCGGCCCTGCGCCACACGCCCTCGGATATAGTATATGTAGACATGAGCCGCGGGTCGGGTTTCGAGCTCGGCGGCAGCAGCTTTGCGCAAATGGTCGGAAGAGTAGGAGACGCAACCCCTTCCGTGCCCGACGCCGACTACTTTGCCCGCGCTTTCGGAGCTGTGCAGCAGCTTGTGCAGGGAGGCCAAGTGCTTGCCGGTCACGACGTTTCGGCGGGCGGACTCATCACGGCGCTCCTCGAAATGACCTTCGCCGACAACACCTCCGGCATCGACGCCGACCTCGGCGGCCTCGCTAAAATATCGGGCGAGCCGGAGCTCACCAAGCTGCTGTTCAGCGAGAAACCGGCGCTGCTCCTGCAGGTGCGTAATGGAGCCGAAACCATAGACAAACTCGCCTTCCAAGGAATTGATGCAATGGCGATTGGCACCGTTAACTTCAACCGTCACTTCTGCATTAGTGCGGCAGGCGTGGAGTTCGATCTCCTGCAGGACGACCTTCGCGACAAGTGGTACAAAACCTCCTATCTGCTCGACAGGCGCCAAAGCCTCAAAGCGGCAGAGCGTTACACGAATTACAAACAGCAGCCGCTCGATTTCGAATTCCCGAAAAACTTCACCGGCACGTACGCCCGGTACGGTATCGACCCGCACCGCAAGGGCAAAACAGGCGTCAAGGCGGCGATCATTCGCGAAAAAGGTAACCAGTGCGAGCGCGAAACTGCCTGGGCGTTGCATCTGGCGGGATTCGACGTGAGGGACGTCCACATGACCGACCTAGTGAGTGGCCGAGAAACGCTTGAGGATGTGAATTTTATCGCTTTCGTAGGCGGCTTCTCCAACTCTGACGTTTGCGGTTCGGCCAAGGGTTGGGCAGGCGCGTTCCTTTATAACGAGAAGGCCCGCCGCGCACTCGAAAACTTCTACGCACGCCCCGACACCCTATCGCTGGGCTTTTGCAACGGCTGCCAACTTATGGTCGAACTGGGACTTATAAGGCCGATAAACAATCGGAGCACAATTAAACCTATGGCTAAGGTAGGAGATGACAAATCATTAATGCCGCGAATGTTACATAATGCGAGTGGAAAGTGGGAATCTGGTTTCGTCGGATTGGATGTCCAACAGGCAGGCCGAACCGTATTGCTCGATTCGCTTGCAAAAGCGGGCGCGCGCCTCGGAGCATGGGTAGCACACGGCGAGGGCAAATTCTCGTTGCCCGGCGACGAAAAAGATTACAATATCGTGCTTAAATACAGCTACGAAGGCTATCCGGCTAACCCCAACGGCAGCGACTACAACGCCGCGGGAATTGCTAGCGTCGACGGCCGCCACCTCGCTATGATGCCACACTTCGAGCGGTCTATAAAGCCTTGGAACTGGGCGTATTATCCCGAAGACAGAAGGGGTTTGGACGAGATTACCCCGTGGATCGAGGCTTTGGTGAATGGACGGAAATGGATCGAGACCAATATATTGAAGTAACACTTCAGATACCGCATGAATAGTAATTTTAAATAGCAACGCACAGTATATTGGACAACAGACCGATAGGGATTTTTGATTCTGGCATGGGTGGGCTCACTGTCCGCGCCGCGATTGAGTGTGCGCTGCCACATGAATCGCTCGTTTACTTTGGAGATGGGGCGAACTTGCCTTACGGCCCGAGGCCGCGAGAGGAGATTGTCCGGTTCGTGGACGAGGCGGTGGGCCGTCTGGTGGAACGTAATGGCGTGAAAATGATTGTGATAGCATGTAATGCTGCTACTGGAGCTGCCATCGACCATCTGCGCGCAAATTACGACATACCCATAATTGGGATGGAGCCTGCTGTGAAACCCGCCGCGCAGACCACCCGAACCGGCACGATAGGAGTTTTGGCAACGGCGGCGGCGTTCAAAGGATCGCTCTACCGCACCACTTCCGCCGAGTGGAAAGATAAGGTGCGAATACTCGAAACGGTGGGTGAAGGATTCGTAGAACTCGTTGAAAATGACTGCGAAAACATGTCGAAAGCGATTGAAACGGTTCGCCATGCCATGGAGCCAATGCTCGCTGCTGGAGCCGACCGCATTGTGCTTGGCTGCACGCATTATCCGTTTTTGGCGGAGCAGATCGGCCGTGTGATAGACGAGTTTTCGGCCCGGAAGCCCGACGTCACAGAAATCTCTGCCGGTGCCATACCCGGTGTCGAAACTGATACAAAAACCGGCTCTGCAGCAGCACAAATCGTCGATTCGGCCCCTGCGATAGCGCGCCGGGTCGGGCAGCTTCTTGCCGCTTTAGACCTGCCCGCCGACCCCACCGCCGTTCCGAACCACCTATTCCTCTCTTTCGCCGGCAATGATTACATCGAGCGTCTGGCCCGCAAGAGTGCGCATGTACCGCGTATTGTGAGAAATTTTGAGTAACTTCGCGCTATGGCACGAGCAACAGAGAGCAGATCAGGAGGAAAAACAGAACCGAAACGCACAAAAAAAGAGGGGCGTAATCGATTTAATCTCAGCGACAATCAGAAGTGGATCGCGGGGTTGATACTTTTCTTTTTCGCCATCTACACGTTGTGGATCTGTCTGAGCTACTTTTTCACTTGGCACACCGACCAGACGCTCGCGGGCATACCCCTCGGAACTTCGACCAAAACGGCCGTAGCGATCGCGGAAAGCGGCATTGAAGGCATGGAAGCGGAAGCTGTCGGTGGCTGGGCCGAAGAGTTGGCGAGCGCCGCTGATGCCATTTCGACCGGCGAAAAAGGTAGATTCGGAGTGCGGTTTACCCGACTCGTGATCGGCCGTGGATTTGGGGTATTTGCAATAGCTATTCCGGTGATATTCATCATATTGAGTCTCCGCCTAATGCGTTATCGTCCGCCTGCACTCGAGCGCTCGGTGAGGGTGACTGCAAGCGTTATGATCCTCGGCTCGGTGACGTTGGGCCTAGTTATCGGTACCCGTTGGGGCGTGTTCGGCAGCGGTCTTGGCGGCGAAACTGGCATTTTCACGGCCCGATGGCTGAGGGAAATGATCGGGCTTTCGGGCGCGGGGCTGGCGCTGCTGTGCATGTGGATCCTGCTCGCCGTCTACATCAGCCGTAAAAATATCTCGCGCGTAAACCGCGTGGGACGCGTCATTGCCGACGGTGGAACTCGGGTAGGAGAGTTAGTGACTGGGATGGGGCGGGGCCACGATCACGAATATTCTGATAATCCGGAAGATGAGGACAGGTATGGCAATGATTGTGGTGACGATTTCGACGATGGCAAGGATTACAGTGCGGATGGCTCCGAAGATTACGAACCGACTGAATATAAGTGTAATGACTGCGAGAGTGACGCACAGTCGGGCATCCCCGCCGAAGTACTATCGACCTTGTGGCATGAACACGCGGCGCCTAACTCACCGTTCGTGGTTAGAGATATAACTGGAGGGCACGTTGTCGAGGTTGAAAAACCGGTGGATCCTGTGCATCAGACGGTTGTAATAACACATGACGGCATTTTCGAAGTCGTGGAACTCGAGCCTACAGGCGATAGCAATCCGACCACGGGCAGCGGTACAGACGGATTGAGAACAACCCTTGGAGCGGGTGGGGTGGTGGCCTCAAACGGCCAGTGGATGGAAGTGCTGCAAACCGAACAACGCGACACCGAGATGGACGACGATGACATCGAAAACCGCTTGTACGACCCCCTGCGCGAGCTTTCGACCTACCACAAGCCCGAGATCGAGAGCATCCTCGCCAACCACGGCACCCGCGTGGAAGTAACCGATGAGGAAATTCAGGCCAACAGTAACCGTATAGTACAGACGCTCAAAAACTTTGGCATTGAGATCAGCAAGATCAAAGCCACAATCGGCCCGACCGTCACACTCTATGAGATCATTCCGGCACCGGGCGTGAAGATATCGAAGATAAAAGGTCTTGAACAGGATATTGCTTTGAGTCTTAAGGCGTTGGGCATTCGCATTATAGCCCCCATGCCGGGCAAGGGCACGATCGGAATCGAGGTGCCGAACCAGAACCGCGAGGTGGTGTCGATGTACTCGCTTGTCAAGTCGATCCGTTTTCAGGACAGCACTGCCGAACTGCCTCTGGTGCTGGGCAAAACCATTCAGAACGAGACATTCTTGGTCGACCTCGCCAAGATGCCCCACCTGCTAATCGCGGGTGCCACCGGGCAGGGTAAGAGCGTGGGACTCAACGTGATAATCTCGTCATTGTTGTACAAAAAGCACCCGGCGGAGGTGAAATTCGTGATGGTCGACCCTAAAAAGGTGGAACTGTCGCTCTACGCTCGCCTCGAAAACCACTTCCTCGCAAAAATGGAGAGCGAGGAAGACGCTATACTCACTGACACACAGAAAGTTGTGTACACGCTCAACTCGTTGTGCGGCGAGATGGAGGCGCGCTACGAACTGCTACGTAAGGCCGCAGTAAAAAAGATCAGCGAGTACAATGAGAAATTCATAAACCGACGGCTCAATCCCAACAAGGGTCACCGTTATCTGCCGTACATAGTGGTGGTTATCGACGAATTCGCCGACATGATCATGACTGCCGGTAAAGAGGTCGAACAACCCATCACTCGACTGGCACAACTCGCCCGTGCGACCGGCATCCACCTTATTATCGCCACTCAACGCCCTGATGTAAAGGTTATTACCGGCCTAATCAAGGCCAACTTCCCGGCGCGAATCGCATTCCGCGTTACCAGCATCGTCGACTCGCGCACTATCCTCGACCAGACCGGCGCCAACCAACTCATCGGCCAGGGCGACATGCTTATCTCGCTCAACGGCGAGATCACGCGGTTGCAGTGTGCATTTATCGACACGCCTGAGATCGAGCGGATGACACAATTCATTCAGGATCAGCGCGGTTACACGCAAGCATACGCCCTGCCCGACTGGATGCCCGATGGAGGTGACAGCGGCTCGGCGGGCGGCGATCTGGGCGACGTCGACCGCATGTTCGAGGAGGTGGCGCGGTTCGTGGTGGCAAACCAGCAGGGATCGACGTCGAACATTCAGCGCCACTTTGCGATAGGCTACAACCGTGCCGGGAGGCTCATGGACCAGCTTGAAAGGGCTGGGATCGTGGGCCGCGCCGAGGGCAGCAAGCCGCGCGAAGTGCTGATCCAAGACCCGAGGAGCCTTGAGAGAATTTTTGAAGACCTGGGAATATTATGATCCGGGGCCGGAACGCCGGCGGCTTTTTTGTGAGAAAGATTGACACATAATTATGAAACGAATACTACTTGTTATAGCGGCGACGGTGCTGAGTGCCATCGGCGCGAGAGCCGACGAAAAATCGGACGCGCTGCTCAACACACTTGCGCGACAAATGGCGGAGTGGGGCGACTATCGCGTCGAATTTACTGTGTCGATCGATGCCAACACAGTGGCCGGAAGCTATGAGGTGAGCGGCGACAGCTACCACGTCACCACGCCCGAGATGGATATCTATTGCGATGGCGCTACCAAATGGGAGGTCAACCTGCTCGACCGCGAGGTGGCCATAGACAGCGTCGACCCGGCCGATCGCACGGTGATGGGCAACCCGACGCGGCTGTTCGATTTTCTCGATGGCAGCTACTCGCGGCGCTACGTCGGCCCGGCGCTGATCGACGGTGCGGCGTGCGAGCGCATAGAGTTGAAAGAGACACCCCCCGCCGCCGGAACCGGAACTGCCACCACCACCGATGGCCAAACGATAGACCTCTACCTCTCCGCGACCACAGGCATGCCGGTGAGGGTGGGATACACGATAGGTTTTATGAGCACCGAGGCGGCCATCGACGTGGTGCGCATCACTCCACGCATCACGCTCGACCGCTCCGCGTTCGGCTACGCCCCCGGACGCTACTCCGGCTACGAAATCATCGACTTCAGGCCGTAATAACGACAGCGGATTTTAGTTACGCAGAAACTCAATCGGCGGTGTAGTCATTGGAGAATAGGGTGTTAAGGTAGTAGATAAAACCCACGGCACAACCGATCAAAAGCACGAGCAGCACCAGCCCGCCCCACTCTTCGAGGAACGGGATTGTTTCGGCAGTCGGCGAAAACTCCGGCAGGGAGATATGGATCCGATTGAGCCACGAGAAACTCGTGAGGGCGGGCAGCAGCACCGGATACCACACCGCGAGCGCCGCGATGCACCCTGCAAGCAGCATGGCAAGCCCGGCGAGCGACGCCACCAACCCCCGCCGTGCCTGCCGACGCGAACGGGCCAACGCACGGCGCGCGATCTCGATCATCACCTGCCGTTCGAGGTCGGGCGACACCGCCGGCAGTTCACCGGCCGCTGTGCGGATCAGTTCCGAAAAATTATCTCTCTTTTCCATCATCCATCAATTTACGCAACCTCGACCTCGCGCGGTGCAGCCGGGTTTTGACATTCGATTCGCTCTCGCCGCAGATCGCAGCCACGTCCCGCACCGACCGATCCTCCAAGTGGAAGAGTGTCACCAACGTGCGGTCGAGCGGCGCCAACTGCTCCAGTGCGAGCCTCATCCGGGCGATCGACGCCTCGGTTATCTCCCAATCTCCGCCATCATCCGCCGCCGTGTCGGAGAGCATTGCGACGCCCGGTTCGAGGATATCGCGGCCCGAACTGCGCAGCGACGACACGGCGGTGGTGTAGACGATGCGGTAGAGCCACGTTGAGAGAGCGCTATCGCCGCGCCAACTTCCGAGCCGTTCGTATGCCTTCACGAGAGCGTCCTGCACCACGTCCTCGGCGGCGTCTTGCCGTCGAACGATTCCGAGCGCCAGCCGCAGCATCCGCGGAGAGTACTCCTCGATGATGCGCGAAAACGCCTCCACATCGCCGCGCAACACCCGGCGGTGGGAACGCCCACTGCGGTCATCCACCTCTCTGTCGTTCGGGCAACCTTTCATTCTCCCTTTTGACGCGCCGGGCGCCGAAAGGTTACAAGGTATGAAAAAAATTCGCGCCGCGTGTAACCTTTCCCGCCGCCGCGCGTCAAAAAGGCAAAACACGAAAACAAAAAATCGAAATCATGAGACCGGAAATTTTAGCTCTTTTCATCCCGTTAGTCTTCCTCGTGGGGCTGTTCGGTGCCATTTCACTGCACATTTACTACAAGTACAAGGTGCGGGTAACCACCGCCGAACACGCCCGGGGCGAGTCGCTCGACGCGTGGTGCAGGGCCGAGGCGATGGCCCGGGCGTCGGTGAGCCGCTCGGCCGCACTTCGCGTGGGGGGATTTCTCACGGGAGCGGGCATCGGGATGGCTGCCGGTGTGTGGGTCGGAGCGTCGGAATCCGTGTGGAGCCATTACTCCCGTATTTTCGAGTGGGACCAAGACGGCCGAATGGTGCTTTGCACGCTCTTCTTGCTGGTCGGTGCGATGCTGGTCGGCGGAGCGGGCATGATCTGCGCCTATTTTCTCGACCGCGCGTTCGAAGGGAAAAAGGAAGTCAAACAACTAAAACCCTCATGAAGCGACGGTT
>JAITWC010000099.1 GCA_031285485.1 Alistipes sp. | reverse complement strand
CAGTTCGACATCGAGATCAAGGCCGAAGACGAAGACAGCGAGGTGGCCTCGGCAACGCAGACGCTGAAACTCAAATTCGTGGACGACGTGACCGTGTGGGGAACCATTGCCGGTGACGGGTTCGATATCGCCGAAGAACAGGTGGTAAAGAGATCGCAGATCGCCGAAGCTCCCCAGATGAAGATCAATATCACCTCGCTCGACGGTATCGAGAACTTCCTCGTCGACATAAACGGTGCGACTATCGACGGGGCGCTGCAAGCAGTGGGCCTGGCGGGTGAGTTCGACCTTGCCAATCCCGACGAGGCGCTGGCAACAAGTCTTGCCGGACTCGCCGCGATGGATATCGTGCTCCCCTCGGGCGATGCGATCAAGGGCAAAAAGGAATTGGCGTTCGATCTGACGAGCTTCATCCCGATGATCGCCGCCTTGGGCGAAGGCTCGGTGTCGTTCAAAATAACCGTTAAGGATGCCGCCGGACACGCCGTCAGCGAAACCCTTACCGTTACCATCGACGACGATCTGACACTCTCCATCGCCAGCGACGCCATCGGCGAAGAGCCGCTCGAAATTTTGAAATCGGTGGCAACGGGCGAAACTCCCACTCCCGTGGTGGTCGACATCGTGGCAGATCAGGGTATCGCCAACCTCACGGTTAAGATCGAATCATCGAGCGATTACTTCATGGCCATCTTCGGAGAGGCGACGGGAATTCCCGCCGAGTTCGATCTGGCCAATGCGCCCGAGGCACTTGCCGAAAAACTCGCTGAAATAGGACTCATCGATCCGGAAAATCCCGTTAAGGACGCGACCGAAGTGCAGTTCGATATCACGGACTTCATTCCGATGATCTTCACCGCAATGGCCGGTGACCCCGACGCTGATCCCGCCCTGCCCGCCGAGGAAGAATGCACCGCCGACTTCACCGTCACCGTGAAAGACGGCGCCAACCAGACCAAAACGGCGACCGTGGCGCTCAGCCTCAAGGATGACAGCACCGAAGAATGAAAAAAATAACCATACTGTTGTTGTTGGCCGCCGGGATTTTCTCGGCGGCTGACGCGCAGGAACTTACCCGCCGGCAGAGATTCGACCGGGGCCTGGCTTTCGACACCCGCACCCCCTCCATGCCGAAAGGGATGTGGGTCGCGGGCATAAGCGGAGGCTACTCGCAGCACGACAACAACGACTACGGGGCGTTCATTCTCGACGCCCTCAACTCCCGGGGCAATACGGTGACCGTAAGCCCGATGGTGCATTACGTGTTTGCCAACAACCAGTCGATCGGCGTGAGGTTTCGCTACCGCCACTCGCTGTTCGACGCGGCCGACGCAAGGCTGCACCTCACCGACGAACTCGGCACGATGCTGCTGGGCGAGGACGGAAAGATCAAATACCGATACGAGAACGACAACTACATGGGTTTCGTGTCGTATCGCTACTACGTCGGGCTGGGGGCTAACAAGCGTTTTCTGTTCTTCAACGAGGTGCAGGCGGGCATAGGCGGCGGCAGCGGGCGCGAAGACAGCGGCGCGACGCTCGCCGGTGGATTCAAACGCACCACGCACCAAAAATCGACCGACTTCAGGCTCGGGATCTCGCCCGGCGCGACGGCCTTTGTCACCAACGCCGTGGCGATCGAGTTGCAGATCGGGCTGCTGGGTTACGAGTTTCAAAAGCTGACGCAGAAAACCTCCACCGCCGCCACCTCGCCCGGTGAG
This sequence comes from Alistipes sp., assembly GCA_031285485.1. GTDB lineage: Bacteria > Bacteroidota > Bacteroidia > Bacteroidales > Rikenellaceae > UBA940. The sequence continues at coordinate 7,166 of JAITWC010000099.1, read as the reverse complement.
ATCGGCGCCGAACCACGGCCGGGGAGCCGCACGACGCATAACGTGTCGGCGCGGTTCGACCTGCTTTCCATTGCTTTCGGGGCGACGTTCTATTTGTAACGAGATTTAAGGGTTGAAATCGCCCGCGGGAAGGTTTCCCAAGTTTGGGAAAGTCCCAAAACGGTCGTTTTGAAGGTCTCCCGAAGTTGGGAAAGTCTCAAAACGGTTGTTTTGAAGGTCTCCCGAAGTTGGGAAAGTCCCGAAACGGTTGTTTTGAAGGTCTCCCAAAGTTGGGAAAGCCTCAAAACGCTCTCCGTACGGAGGTCTTGATTCGCATTTGTAATAAAATTCAAACATATTTGGATGATGATCGGAGGGGTGTTCAGGTTTTTTGTTTTGTTGGCCGCGGTGGCGGCCGTGGATTCTTGCATCGGGCCGCTGGTGCTCGATCCCGACATTGCGGGCGAGATCGTGGCGCTCGAAGTGGAAGGGCAGACGCGCGTGCCGACCGTCAACGCCTCCACACGCACCGTCAACATCGAGGTGGGCGAAGGGGTCGATCTCGGGGCCGTGCGCGTCACGCGCCTTGAACTCGTCGAGACCGCAACGAGCGTCGACATCGCCGTGGGGAGCGTGTTAGACCTGCGGACGCCCCTTAAAGTCGTCGTCAAAACCATCGCCGGATACGAGTGGACCATCACCGCCGCCAGACGGATCGACACGGCCCGGCCGCTGCCGAACGGCGGGTTCGAAAACTGGCACAGGGCTAACAGACTCACCTCGGGCGGCGCGCCCAACCCCGACGGCAGGGTGTGGAACCCGTGGCCCGAGGGGGGAGTGCTCGGAGACACACGCTGGTGGGACACCGGCAACGAAGGTGTGACCATAATGCCGACCATACCGAGTATCAGTACGCCTACCGATCCCGGCCAGGGATGTCCGGCGAATCCCGACGGCCGCGCCGCGCGACTCGAAACGACTATGGCGGTGCTGAAAGCCGCCGGAGGGAATATCTACTTCGGCAAGTTCGGCGGGCTCAACGGAATGGACGCCATCTGCGAAATGGGACATCCGTGGCAGTCGAAACCCCGGGGGCTCAAAGGGTGGTACAAATATTTTCCGCAGCCCATAGACCAAGTACACGGCAGTTATGTCGGCCTGCATCCATCCGGATTCAGCAAAGGCGAGTGGATGGGCAAAATGGACTCGCTGCACGTCAGCGTCGCGCTGTGGGCCTCGCCCGACGGAGCCGATGTACCTTTTACTGTCAACACCGCCCCCAGGGCTTATGTCGATATCACGCGCGACAGCGAGGGAGTGATAGCCTGGGGATCGTTCATCAGCGGCGAGGAGCAGGCCGAGTGGCGGGAGTTCTCTCTTACGCTCGATTACCTCATGCCCGAATATAAGGGCGCCACTCCGTTGCCCGCAAACACTCGCCTCATAGTGCAGGCCACCTCTTCCAAACATTGCAACTACTTCATCGCCGGAACCTCCGGCGGCGGGCCCGATGGCACCACGGGATCGTTGATGTATGTCGATGAGTTCGAGTTGGTGTATTGAATTGAGTGGGGTGGGGGATTCTCCTCCGGTAAATCATCATCCCTCTCTCTTCACTTTCGACTCACTCTTCACCCCCTTTTTTGGGCGTTTCACCGGACGGTTTTGTTTCTATTTTACTCATAGGGTATATTTGTAATATATCAAACAAAATGTCTCTGAAACAATGAGGAAATCAACGAACAGGTGGATTGCGTTGGGGGTGATCGCCGTGATCGTGGCGGGTATCGTCGTGTATCGCACCGTGTGGCGGAAGAACGACGAAGGGCCCGCCGGGATAACTATGGGGCCCGGACGAACCGTACTGCCGGTGAGGGGAATGATTATCGGCCAGCAGCCGCTCGCCTTTGCCCTCGATAACATCACCGCCTCTATCCAGCCCGACGAAAGGGTCGATCTGGCCTTCGAATCGTCGGGCAAGATCACCCACATTTTTTTCCGCGAGGACACCGCCGTGGAAAAGGGCGAATTGTTGGCAAAAATCAACGACGCACCTCTTCAGGCGCAACTCAAAAAGCTCGAAGCGCAACTCAAACTCTCCGAGGACAGGCTCTACCGCCAGAGCGAACTGCTGGAACGCGACGCGGTGAGTCGCGAAGCCTATGAACAGGCCCAAACCAATCTTGCGATGTTGCAGGCCGACATCGACCTTGTGAAAGCCAACATAGCTCAGACTGAACTGAGGGCGCCGTTCGACGGAGTGATCGGTTTTCGCCACGTGAGCGAGGGGGCATGGGCGTCACCCACCACCGCCATCGCCAGCCTGTCTAAGCTCGCGCCGTTGAAGCTCGAATTTTCAGTGCCCGAGAAGTATATGAACGCCGTGGCCCAGGGCACACGCGTGAGGTTTATGGTCGAGGGATTCCTCGATCCGTTCGACGCCGAGGTGTACGCCGTGTCGTCGGAGATAGAGCAAAGTACCCAGCAACTCGATGTGAAGGCGCTCTATCCCAACTCGCGGGCGCTGCTCATGCCAGGCCGGTTTGCCAAGGTGGCCATCACGCTCTATGAACACGAGAGCGCCATCGTCGTCCCGGCCGAGGCGGTGATCAAGGAGATGGGGGTCGACAAGGTTTACCTGTACAAGGGTGGCGTGGCGCGTCCCGTTGACATCGAGGCGGGGCAGAGAACCGATGCCACAGTGGAGGTTATCACGGGGTTGATGCCCGGTGACACATTGATCACCACCGGGACTTTGCAGTTGAGACAGGGCTTGCCCGTTAAGATCGAAAATCTATGAATGTCTCCGAACTGAGCATAAAACGGCCCGTCATGGCGACGGTGTTCTCTCTGATAATCCTGCTCTTCGGGTTCATCGGGTTCAGTTATCTGGGGGTGAGGGAGTATCCGAGCGTCGACAACCCCATCATCACCGTGGCGACGTCGTATCCCGGTGCGAACGCTGACGTAATAGAGAATCAGATCACCGAGCCGCTCGAACAAAACATCAACGGCATACCCGGCATCCGGTCGCTAACGAGCGTGTCGTCGCAGGGCATGAGTCGCATCACGGTGGAGTTCGAGTTGTCGGTGCCCTTGGAGACGGCGGCCAACGACGTTCGCGATAAGGTTTCCCGGGCGCAGAGGTATCTGCCGCGCGACTGCGATCCGCCGACGGTAACGAAGGCTGACGCCGACGCCACACCCATATTGATGGTATCGGTGCAGAGTGACAGCCGCTCGCTGTTGGAGATAAGCGAGATAGCCGATCTCACAATCAAGGAGCAGTTGCAGACGATCAACAACGTGAGCGGGGTGGAAATCTGGGGCGAGAAGCGTTACGCGATGCGCCTGTGGCTCGACCCGGTGAGCATGGCCGCACACGGGGTGACGACGATGGACGTCAAGAGCGCCGTCGATCGCGAGAACGTTGAACTGCCCAGCGGCTCGATCGAGGGTAACACCATCGAGCTGAGTATCCGCACCCTCGGGCTGATGCACACCGCCGACGAATTCAACAACCTGATAATCCGCACCGACGGGCAGCGGGTGGTGCGCCTTCGCGACATAGGGTGGGCCGAGCTTAGCCCGCGCGACCTGCGGAGCTACATGAAGATGAACGGAGTGCCGACGGTGGGAGTGAGAGTGATCCCGCAGCCCGGCGCCAACCACATCGAGATAGCCGACGCCGTGTACGAGCGAATGGAGGCGATGCAGAAAGACCTGCCCGATGACGTGGTGACGGATTACGGGTTCGACAACACGCGGTTCATCCGGTCGTCGATCTCGGAGGTGGTGGAGACGGTGTGGGTGGCTTTGGCTTTGGTGATCGCCATCATATTCCTGTTCCTGAGGGACTGGCGGGTGACGTTGGTACCGATCGTGGTTATTCCGGTGTCGCTCATAGGGTCGTTCTTCGTGATGTATGTGTGCGGATTCTCGATCAACACGCTTACGATGCTCGCGGTGGTGCTGGCGATCGGGTTAGTGGTGGATGACGCCATCGTGATGACCGAAAACATCTACGTGCGAATAGAGCGCGGAATGAAACCTATGGAAGCGGGCATTGAGGGAGCGAAGGAGATCTTTTTTGCGATCCTCTCGACCACCATCACGCTTGTGGCGGTATTCCTGCCAATCGTGTTCATGTCGGGGATGACGGGGAGATTGTTTCGCGAGTTTTCGCTCGTGATAGCGGGGGCGGTGGCCATCTCGTCGTTCGTGGCACTGACATTCACCCCTATGCTGTCGACCAAGCTGCTTAAACGGCGCGAACGTCAGAACTGGCTCTACCGTGCCACCGAGCCTTTCTTCGAGTGGCTGAACAGCATCTACCACCGGGGTTTGGCGGCGTTCCTGAGAAGGCGGTGGCTGGCGCTGCCCATCGTGGGGGGAATGGTGGCGATTATCTTGTGGCTGTGGGCGGCGGTGCCGAGTGAGTTGGCGCCGCTGGAAGACCGCTCGTCGGTCTCGATACGCACGATGGGGCCAGAGGGGGTGACTTTCGAATACATGAGAGACTACACCGAGGGGATCAACCTGCTGGTCGACTCGTTGGTGCCCGAGGCACGGTTCACCACGGCTAGGGTGATGAGCGGACAGGGCAACCTTCAGATAGAGATTGCGGGCCTCGGCGAGAGGGAACGATCGCAGATGGAGATAGCCGACGCGCTTTCGGCGTCGGTTGAGAGCCGCACCGCGGCGCGGTCGTTCGTGCAGCAGCGCTCCACCTTCGGCGGCCGCGGTGGCATGCCGGTACAGTATGTGTTGCAGGCGCTCGACATAGAGAGTCTGCGCGAGGTGCTGCCGAGATTCATGGAGATGGTGAGCCAAAGCCCGGTGTTCCGAATGAGCGACGTCAACCTGAAGTTCACCAAGCCCGAGGCGCGCATCTCCATCGACCGCGACAAGGCAAACCTGCTGGGGGTCAGCACACAGAATATTGCCCAGACAATGCAATACGGGCTTTCGGGCCAGCGAATGGGTTACTTCTATATGAACGGTAAGCAGTATGAAATACTCGGCGAGATCAACCGCCAGCAAAGAAACAAACCTGCCGACCTGTCGAGCATGTACATCAGAAACAACGCCGGGGGGATGATCCAGATGGATAATCTGGTGGAGATCAACGAGGACATCGCGCCGCCGCAACTCTACCGCTACAATCGTTTCGTCGCCGCTACGGTGTCGGCGGGCCTTGCTCGCGGATACACTATAGGGCAGGGGCTCGACGAGATGGACCGCATAGCGGCCGAAGTGTTGGACGACACTTTCCGCACGGCGCTGGCCGGGGAGTCGAAAGAGTTTCGCGAGAGCGCGTCATCGCTGATGTTCGCCTTTATTCTCGCCATCGTGCTTATCTATCTGGTGCTTGCCGCGCAGTTCGAAAGCTTCAAGGATCCGTTGGTTGTCATGCTCACCGTGCCGCTGGCGGTCGCCGGGGCGCTCGTATTCATGTACGCCAGCGGAGGGACGATGAATATCTTCAGCCAGATTGGGATAATCATGTTAATCGGACTCGTGGCGAAGAACGGTATTTTGATCGTGGAGTTCGCAAACCAGAAACAGGCCGCGGGCGAGGTGAAAAGCGAAGCTATTCTCGGCGCGTCGTTGCAGCGACTCAGGCCGATCCTTATGACCTCGTTCTCCACCATCCTCGGGCTGTTGCCGCTGGCTTTTGCGAGCGGCGAGGGTGCGCAGTCGCGCATCGCGATGGGGGTGGCCGTGACGGGCGGGTTGCTCATCTCCACGGTCATGACCCTGTTTATCGTGCCCGCAATGTACAGCTACATCTCCACCGACAGGCACGGCTCACCGCCACCCGACAAGCCGAAGAAAAAAAAGAAGAAGTTGAAAGAGGAGAAGAAAGATAAAAATAAGGCGAAGAACGCAGGGTTGGCGTTGACTGCACTTGCCGCGTCGATGGTGACGCTGCCGCTCGGTGCGCAGGACGTTTCGCTGTCGCTCGACGAGTGTCTGTCCATAGGGCTCGAACGCAACTATTCGGTGCGCATTGCCCGCGGCGAACAACGGATAGCCGAGAACAACGCCGCGTGGGGCAACGCCGGTTTTCTGCCGACGGTGGGCCTTACCAGCGGCTACAACGCATCGCTCGACGCCACCCGAACCGCCCCGAGAGAGGGCGCCGTGACGACTGAGAGCGGAGTGCTGGCCGGAGGATTTTCCACGGGCCTCGACGTGTCGTGGACGATCTTCAACGGCATGAGCGTGCAGACCAACTGGCGGCGGCTGAGGGAACTTGAGGCGATGGGAGAACTCGCCGCACGCATCACCATCGAGGACTTCGTGGCCTCGCTCACCGCCGAATACTACAACTACATTCAGCAGACGATCCGCCTGAGAAACTACCGGTACGCCGCCACGCTGTCGAGCGAACGGTTGCGCATTGCCGAGGCGCGATACCTGCTGGGCAACGGATCGAGGCCCGAACTGCTCCAGGCAAGGGTCGACCACAACGCCGACTCGTCGCTCTACATCACGCAAAAGGAACGGATAGCCACGGCACGCATCAGGCTCAACGAGATTATGGCCGCCGATGAGATCGACCGCGAGTTCGCCGTGCGCGACTCGATCATCGCCATCGACGAAGGGTTGCAGTTGGGCGAACTGCACGACAGGATGCTGACGTCGAGCGCCGAGCTGGCTCGCGCCGCACGCAGCGCCACCGTGGCCGGGTTGGACGCGAAGATGGTCGCCTCGCGCGCATATCCGTTCCTGCGCCTGAGCGCCGGGTACGGCTACGCCGCCAACAGTTACAGCCGCGGGGTGAACCGTCGGCGCGACTCGTGGGGGCCCGACGCCGGACTGACGTTCGGTTTCACCATCTTCGACGGCAACCGCAGGCGCGAGATACGAAACGCGCGAATCGCCGCCGACAACGCCGCGCTGCGCACCGCCGAGATCGAGACCGCACTGAGGGCAGACCTCGCCACTTTCTGGCAGGCGTATCGAAATAACCTGCAACTGTTGGAACTGGAGAGGGAGAACGTCGTGTCGGCGCGCCAGAACTACGAGGCCGCAAGAGACCTCTATATGACCGGCGTGATGGCGGGCATAGAGCTGCGGGAGGCCCAAATGAGCCTCCTCGACGGCGAAGAACGTCTGCTGACCGCGCTCTACAACACCAAAATGTGCGAAATATCGCTCCTCCAGGTCAGCGGCCGGGT
>JAITWC010000001.1 GCA_031285485.1 Alistipes sp. | reverse complement strand
CGGTCGTCGCCGCCGGTGATGGTTATGCGCCCGCCGACGGGTTCGATGGAGAACGCCTCGGCCACGAGACCGCCCGAGGTGTCCACCGCGAGGGTGATGCGGGTGTCGGCCTCGCCCGGTTGCGGGGTGAGTGCGTCGACGAGCGTGTAGCCGCTCTCGCGCAGTGCGTCGGCAAGCCGGCGCGCGGCGTAGGCGACCTGGCGCGACGAGGCGTCGTGTTCGATGGCCACACTGCCGGACGCGCCGCTGCCACAGGCCGCAAAAGCGAGGGCGGCCGCGGCGATGATCATCGTCACTGTTCTTTTCATGCTTCTTCCTTGACGAGTTTGCGGTAGATCACGCCGTTGCAGCCCAGCATCGCGACCATCATGACGATTATCACGCAGATGTTCAGGACGGGGCCGACGTACGGAATGAGAGCCAGTACGCTGCCGAAAATCCCCGCGGCCAGCCCCAGCAGGAACTGCACCCCGAAGATGGTCCATTTGTAGCCCAGGGTCGCCTTGTTCGACTGAACGATGGCCTGAGTGGGCGAAACCTGCTTGTCGATCAGGATGTAGATCGCAAGGCACCACGCCATGGAGATCACCATCGCCGGAACGAACAGAAAGAACATCGCCGGAACGATCGCGATCGCCATCAGCCCCACCAGCATGAAGTATTCGCCCATGATGGTGCGGTACTTCTTGTCGAAAATGAATAGCGGCGAGATCACCCGTCCCTCGCTCAGCGCGACGGGGATCGAGGCGATGGCGATGGTGGTGCCCACGTTGATGTAGGGGATCCAGATGGTGAGAATCCACAGGATGACGGCTCCGAGGAGCGACGGGGCGTTCTTGAGACCGATGCCGATCCCTTCCGAAAGCACGCCCTGAAATGTGATTTTGTTTTCCATGCTGCGATAAAGTTAGTTAGGTTAAAGAATTGGATGTCGTTACGCAAATATAGGAAATGTTTTCCGCAAACGCAAAAAAATGCTTTTTTGTCCGTCCTGGAGTTCCTAACTTATCCCGCATAAAGAGTTAAAATAGACAAGTAAAGCTTAACTTTGTACCATCAAACAAAAAAGACCTACCGTATTCGATATAAAAACTAAAAAACGTATGGAAAGAAACACGTTCAAAATCAGTTCCGATGTTTAAAATCTGAATGAGAGGGAGCGAAAAATAAGCTATACGGTTTTGGTTGATTTTGTTTTGGCACAACAAAGTTTACACTCCCGACGGCGAATCGCTTGAGATACGTTCCTTGATAAGACTTGAGAATTCGATAACGAAAGACACGGCACGGGCGACATCACCGTGCATGGTCGCGCCTCGATGCGCTGCAACCTGACAGAGGCGGCGAGGGTGCCGACCGCCGTGGAAAGTCTGCTTACCGAAGGATATTTATCGAGTTTTTGAGCCATACGGACAGTATCGGTAACGAAAGATACAAAACAATTTTAACCGAAAATAAACCATCCGATTTATTCGGATTTTAACTGGAAAGCTTCTATGTGCTGAAAACGAGGGTTGCCAAAAACGGTGAAGTGCCTGTCGTAATGCGCGTTACTGTCAATGACCAGAGGGTTGTCGCCTCCGTCAATCTCGCGGTCGACCCTGGTAAGTGGAATGCCGCCGCCGAACGGACAATCGCTAACACCCGCAAGGACGGCGAGCGGATCACTGCACAGGGGGTAATGGATCGTTACCTCGGGCGAGACGCGCCCACTGTTGTCATGCTGCTGGACTTGTTCATCGCTCCCGTACTGGGGCTCATCCACATCGAAAAATCTATGGTACGGAGCGCACCTCCTGATGATACCCATTTCGCGTGGCTCCCGGCCGGTCTTTTTCACAACGATTACCCCCACTAACAGGCGCGAGGCGACATTAGCGGGGGCAACTTTTATGCCAAGCCTAATATTGCGACAGGAGAGGGAGGGCGTCAGAAGGTCAGTGCCGTCACCTTACCCGGTTCGATGGTGACTTCCTGCACCCGGCCGCCAGCGCGAACGGCGATCGTGCCTCCACGGGCACTCGATATCTCGGTCGACGTGATGCGTCCTCCGGCCCAGGTCATGTTAACCTCGTAACCACCTCTCGCCCTCAGCCCGGTGATCGAACCCTCGGGCCATGTGGTCGGGAGAGCGGGCAGAAGGCTGATCTCGCCCGCGTGGCTTTGGATTAGCGCCTCGGCTATACCTCCGGTGTTCCCGGCGGTGGCGTCTATCTGGTTATAGCGGTTGTTGTTGTAGAGGTTGTTGGCAACGCTTTTCGAGTAATCGGTAATGAATTTGGCCACCATGTCGCTGCGTTCGAGCCTGGCCCACATCGCAAGGTCCCAGCGTGTCTGCCAGCTGCTGCCGCCCGAGGGACGTTCTTCGATGAATTTTTCCTGTGCGGCGACGAGCTCCCTGTCGCTCTCCCTGTGCAGCAGCATCGAGTTTCCGGGAAAGAAAGCGTAGTGGGTCGACATGTTGTGTCCTTCGGGGCCACTGTCGAAGTCGTATATCCACTCTTGAACGGTACCCCTGCGGTTGATCTTGTAGGGAGGCAATTGGGTGAGCTGGTCGGCGAGGTGTGCCGAGAAATCGGCGTCGACACCGAGTATCTTCGCCGACTCGATCACGTAAGGGAACAGGTCTTTGATGATGGCCACGTCCATCGTCGGGGCCGGGGAAACCCAAGCTTCCGTTTCACCCGGAGTGTCGATCGTGCCGTACATGAACCCGTGTTCGGGTGACATCGAGAAAGGTGTCACCAAATAACCGGTGGCGGGGTGGAGCGTGAGCAGGTTCGACAGGAACTGCGCCGCACCTTTCATCACGGGGTAGTATTTTCTCAGGAATTCGACATCCGGTTCGTATTCGTAATGCTCCCAAATGTGGCGCGTCATCCACGCGCCTCCCATGGGCCACATGCCGTAGCGCGCCGCGTCGACCGGTGCGGTGCTTTTCCACACATCGAGGTTGTGGTGCACCACCCATCCCTCGTCGATGCCATAATATACTTTGGCGGTCTTGGCTCCCGGAACCGACGCTTCCTCTAT
>JAITWC010000190.1 GCA_031285485.1 Alistipes sp. | reverse complement strand
GACGGTCGCCTGAGTGTGTCCTTCCTCGGATTCCAGAGCCAGTCGGTGGCCGTCGAGGGCCGTACAAGCATCGACATCACCCTCGTCGAGTCCGCCGAACAGATCGACGACGTCGTCGTGATCGGGTACGGTACGCAGCTCCGCAGCGATGTGACCGGCGCGATCGCCTCCGTCAGGGCAGCCGACCTCAACAACCGTTCCGCCAGCGACGCGGGACAAGCGTTGCAGGGTAAGGCCGCGGGTGTGTTCATCATGAACCTAGGCGGTGCGCCCGGTGAAGGAACCAACATCCGTGTGCGCGGTATGTCTTCAAGCACCGGCAATAACGGGCCGCTGCTTGTGGTGGACGGTCTGAAGGTCGACAACATCCAGTACCTGGAGCCGAGTATGATCGAGTCCATGGAGGTACTCAAAGACGCCGCCTCGGCCGCGATATACGGTGCCGAAGCAGGCAACGGCGTGGTGCTCATCACCACCAAACGGGGCAAACAGGGCGAAGGCCGGATATTCTACAACTACCAGCACACCATCTCCTCGTTGGGCCGGATGCCCCAAATGATGAACGCCGAACAGTTTATCGGCTATCAGGGCGAGGCAAACATTATCACTAAGAGCGATCTTGAAACGTTCGGCTACTATGACAACCCCGTGGACACGAACTGGGCCAAAGAGGTGTTCGGGACAGGAGTCACCGCACGCCACACCATCGGTTTCGAGGGCGGCAACGAACGGGGCAGCTACTACATGGCGATAGGCAACCTGAACGACAACGGTATGATGCGCGGCGACGCCGACGTGTACAAACGTCTGAGCGCCCAAATCAACGCCGACTACAAGATCAAATCGTGGTTGCAGGTGGGCACCAACGTTTCGTTCGAAAAATGGAGCAGGAAGTCCGTGTCGGAACGTACCGCGTTCGTCGGTGTGCTCCCCGCCACCATAATCAACGACCCGTTGACACCGGTCTATTATGACAGTATTGACGATCTGCCGGCATCTCTCATCGCTGCTATCAACGAGGGGAAAAACGTAATGAAGGGGGAGAACGGTAAATATTACGCGACTTCGAAGTATGTCGAAAACGACTCGGGTAACCCCTTCATACAGCGCGACCGCGACATGAAGGACATTAACGGCGGTGTCAACACCCGCGGTTCGTTCTTCGCCAACTTCACGCCTGTCAGCGGCCTCGTTTTCACTTCGCGTTTCGGTTTCCGTCTGGCGCAGAGTTTCTCCAGAGACTACACCATGCCCTATTATGCCAACTCGATGGCCAAGGAAGACAACCACGGTCTCAGCAACGACTCAAACAATAGTTGGTACTACCAGTGGGAGAACTTCGCAAACTACAACAAACGGTTCGGCAAGCACAACGTCGGTGCCATGGCCGGTATGTCCTACATAGAGAGTACAAGTCACAACCTCCGGGCCCGTGTCTCGGGCCCCAACCCGCTCGCGAGCTACGAGGACAACTTCCTCTATCTTAACTATCGCACAGCGGGTGCCTCGATCGAAATCAATGGCAACTCGCCAAGCAGATCGGCCAGCATTGCATACTTCGGCCGTCTGTCTTACAGCTACGACAACCGCTACATGATCCAGGCCAACTTCCGCGCCGACGCACTCGACTCATCGAGATTGCCGAAAAATGCACGCTGGGGCTACTTCCCCTCGGTATCCGTGGGTTGGACTGTCACCAACGAGGCGTGGGTGAAAGACTTTGCCCGCAGAATCTCGATGGACAACCTGAGACTTCGCGCTTCGTGGGGACGTAACGGTAACATAAGTTCGTTGAGAGATTATCGCTACAATGCGACCGTCTCGGTCAACAACCGCTACTATCAGTTCGGTGGCGACAGCCCCAATCTGACCTACGGTTCGACGCTTTCGGGCCTCGTCAACCCCAAACTGCGTTGGGAACAGTCCGACCAGATCGACATAGGTCTCAACGCCGAATTCCTCAATAACCGCCTTTCGTTCGGCGTCGACTATTTCGATAAGAGGACCAAAGACCTTCTGGTGCAGATCACTCCTCCCCGCGAAGTGGGTGTGGACCGCCAGTGGGTTAACGGCGGTGAAGTTTCCAACAAAGGTTTCGAATTTGAACTCGGATGGCAGGATCACATAGGCGGCTTCCGCTACTCGATCAACGGTAACCTGGCCACTCTGCGCAACAGGGTACTTTGGCTCGACCCCAGTCTTGCTCCCAGTCCCAACGAAATATTCTCTCACGCCCGTGTGTTCACTATCTTCGAAGCCGGTCAGCCGATCTGGTATCTCCGTGGATACAAATATTTGGGAGTCGATTACGAGTCGGGTGAACCGATTTACGAGAACGTTGACGGTAGCACGGACGCTGCAGGTAATCCCACAATCACCGACGCCGACGTGACTAAAATTGGCAGCGGTATTCCCGACTTCACCTACGGTTTGACCATCAACATGTCGTACAAAAATTTCGACTTCACCGCTTTCGGTATGGGCGTGGCAGGCAACGAGATATTCTCGGGTATCCACCGCACCGACCGTCCGAGGAGCAACTCGTTGGCCATGTTCTACGAGCAGCGTTGGACTCCCCAGAACAAGAACGCCAAGATGCCGTCGCCTATATCATCCGCACAGGATATGCGTTTCTGGAGTTCAACTGCCAATATCTTCAACGGCAGCTACTTTAAGATAAAACAGTTGCAGCTAGGTTACACCATCCCGTCGAGACTTACCAACAAAGCTTTCGTACAAAGTCTCAGGGTGTTCGTTTCACTCGACGATTTCTTTGTGATCTCGAAGTATCCCGGTTTCGACCCGGAAACCTCCAATGCCAATTCGTCTGAAGACCTCGGTGCTGACATCGGTGCGTATCCCATTCCGCGTAAGCTTATGTTTGGCGTAAACATATCGTTCTAACCTTTCAATAACTGACAACCATGAAAAAAATAATTAAATCGTTTCTGTTGCTCTCGTCGGCTCTCCTGGCCGTATCGTGCAACCAGGATCTTTTGGAAATCCCGCAGAAAGGGGTGGTACCTCTCGAAGAATACTATCTTCCCGAGGATGCCGAAGGGGCCATCGCGGCCGTCTATTCGTCAGGGGTTCGGGCTTTGATATCCGGTGCCATCTACATGCCCTGGATGCTTGTGTCCAACCTCCCGAGCGACGACCTATACGCTGCCGGCTCAAACCGCGGCGACAACGACTTCTCCGCTCAGATCAACGAATACCGTTTCGCAACCGACAACGACGTTACGACTGCTCTGTATAGAAATATGTACGAGTTTATCTGGGTTGCCAACCTGTTCCTCTCCAACTACGATTACGGAATGAGTACCGAAACCGATCGCTACGTCAACGAAGCACGTGTTTGGAGAGCATGGGCCCACTTCTATCTGGCTACCTGGTGGGGCAATCCGCCTCTGACCGACCACGTGCTCGATGCTTCCGACAAGCCCGCCAACACGCCTCACGACGAACTCATGTCGTGGGTGATCGAGGAGTTCAAGGCTGCCGCTCCGGGTATTCCCTCAAGGATCAGTCCGCAGGACAGGAACGGCGCCGTGCGTCTCACCAAAGAGGCTGTCTACTCGTTCCTGGGCAAGGCTTTGGTATACGCCGGCAGGTATGACGAAGCTGCACAGATACTCAAACAACACGTGATCGACAGCGGTAAGTACGAACTCGTGTCGGGTCCGGATATGGAATTCCTTTATCACGAAGAAGGTGATAACAGCTCCGAAAAGGTGTTCGAATTCAACGTGGTGGACAACCCGAGCCTGAGCAGTGCACAGATGCGTAACAACATCACTCCGTGGATGCACTACAACATGTGGCACTGGCGCGACGACAGGTTTGCCGGAGGACGTCCGACCGAGATCCGTTCCAACGGTTGGGGTGGTTTCAACCCGACGGGTGAATTCGCCGAAGCGCTCATCGCCAACGACGGCATCGACTCCCACCGCCGCAAGGCCTGGATCAAAACCTATGACGAATTCCTCTATGAACTCACCTGGCCCAGTGATGCGACCAACACGACTCTCGAACTGAAAAAAACAGACAAAAATCGCGGCGTATCTCCCTCCGGAGGGGGTCTCTACGGCCACGAAGGTTACTTCCAGTGGAAATACGTTCCTTTCGACAGGGATAAGATCGCAAGATTGGGCGAACTTATGGAAAACAACGTCGTCGTGATGCGTTACGCCGAGGTGCTGTTACTCTACGCCGAAGCTTGCGCTCAGAGCGGTACCGACCTGGCAGGCGGACTCGCGGCTCTCAACATGATTCAGCGCCGCGCGGGATCGAACCACGTTTCGACCGAGTTGACCCTCGCCGAGGTTAAGAACGAGAAACGTTTCGAAAACTGGATGGAAGGAACCCGTTTCCCCGACCTGAGACGTTGGGGCGATGCCGCCACCGTACTCGCCGAACAAGGCAAGGCTATACCGACTTTCAGGGATCTGATCGGCGACGACGACTACACCCCAGTGCGTACGGAACACACCGGCTTCGTGGACTGGAAAGACGCCAATTACAATCGGGAGGGAGAGTACGGTTTCAAAACGGGCAAGCACGAATGGCTGCCCTATCCGCTGATCGAGGTTCAGGTCAACCCCAACATCGTACAGAATCCGGGTTGGTAATCGGAGCCAGGTAATCAGACTATCTCAACGAAAGAGGGCGCTCAGCTGAGCGCCCTCCCGTTTTGGATATTAGACATCTTCGACCACACTTGCGGGCTTTTGTTTTTGACATTCGGAGCGGCCGACGTTACAGCAGCGCACTCTCGGGAGTACGGGAGTATTCGAAGCGGTCGACGTCGACGTATCCGCCAGCAGCTTCGGTGGCGTAGTTGAAGATCGAGAAGCGGTTGCCCATGAAGTGGCGGAGGTTGTACACCATCCGGAAGTCGCCGCCCAGTTGTGTCCATTTGCGCCCGTTGAGGCTGTAATGGAACGTCGCGCGGTCGACCCCGTCGGTGAAGTCGCAGTCGAGCCGCAACCACACCTTGTTTTTGGGCAGTTCAACGCGGGCCTTCTCCTCGTCGCGGTCTTTCATCACCATGAACTTTTGGCCATCCTCCGCCACGACCTGTATGATGCCCGGCTCGGCGCAGTAGGCGGCCAGGCCGGCCACGTCGCCCTCCTGCATTTTGCTCACGTCCATCAGTACACTGCCGCTGCACAGGCGTCCCTCGGTGCGCTGCGACAGGGTGTTGGGCGCTTCGAAGATTGTTTTCACGACCCGTCCGGTGCGCAGACGCATCCATCCGCGCCGTTCGGTGAGCGACCACAGCGAGTTGTCGGGATTGTGGTTCCACTCCCACGTCAGCCCGAGTGTCGGTGCCTTGAAATCGTCGCTCACAACGAGCGGCGTCTCGGGATAGCCCTGCACCGGTTTCTCCATCACTTTGGGCACCTTCCCGTTCTCGTCGCCCAGAATAGGCCAGCCGTCGATCCATCGGCACGGCATCAGCACCGGCACGCGGCCAACGGCGCCGTGATCCTGGAACAGCATGCCATACCAGCGGCCATCCTCGGTGTCGACTATGTTGCCTTGGGCGACGCCCGCGCGGTTGAGGTCGAGCGTGTCGGAGAGTATCACCTTGTGTTCCCAAGGTCCTTCGAGCCTGTCGGCGCGGAATGCGAGCTGGGTGCGGATGCCGCCTCCGGGCCACCATATCATGAACAGGTAGTATTTGCCGAAGTGTTTCTGGATGTGCGAACCCTCCAGCAATCCCGGCAGGCCTATGTCGCGGCCGTTAAAGATGAGCGTGTCGAGTCCGCCCTCTTTCAGTCCCGTCAGGTCGCTGCGCATCTCGCGCACCCGCACTCCTCCGGCGCTGCCCACGGTGTAGATCCGTCCGTCGTCGTCGAACAGCAGCGAGGTGTCGTGCATCCTGTGGTCGAGGTCCATGATCTTTGTCCACTCTCCGGCCGGGTCGGCGGTGGTGTAGATGTAGGTCTTCTGGGGCCGGTTGGTGGCGAAGAAGACATAGAATTTCCCGTCGTGGTGCCTCAGCGACGTGGCCCACTGGCCCTGTCCGTAGACGGCGCCTCCTTCGAGGTCGTACAGGGGGCTGTCTTTGATCTCGGGCACGACGTAGCTTATGGTTTTCCAGTTGACGAGGTCTTTGGAGTGCATGATCGGCACTCCGGGCATCAGGTGCATGGTGGTTGAGACCATGTAGAAGTCGCTGCCGACGCGGATGACGTCGGTGTCGGGCACGTCGGAGAAGATCACCGGGTTGGTGAACGTCGTTCCGGGGTTGGC
>JAITWC010000105.1 GCA_031285485.1 Alistipes sp. | reverse complement strand
CGATCGTCGGCGCGGCGGCGGTCGGTCTCGTCGTGCTGGCGGTGTGCAGCCCGGGAAAGCCGGGGCCGCTCGAAGACGCCGCCGGCGGCGAAATAGTCGGGGCGCTCTCGGAGAAGACGTTCGTGGAGATCGGCGGCATCCGGCAGGGGATGTTCATTCGGAGCGAGAATCCCGAAAACCCCGTCATCCTGTTTCTGCACGGCGGGCCGGGCAGTCCCGAACTGCCGATGATCCTTCCCCGTGAAAAGGAGGAGAGGCTGGAGAAATATTTCACGGTCTGCCACTGGGATCAGCGCGCGGCGGGCATGTCGTACAGCGGCGATATCGCGCCGGCGGACGTAACGGTCGAACGATTTGTCGAAGACACCCGCGAGGTGACCGAATACCTGCGCCGGCGTTTCGGACAGGAGCGGATCATCCTCATGGGCCACTCGTGGGGCAGCTATCTGGGTGTGAAGACGATCCAAAAACACCCCGGACTCTACGCCGCCTACATCGGCATCGGGCAGGTGACGGATCAGAGGGAGTCCGAGCGCCTCGCCTACGACCACATGCTGGCCCGCGCGACGGAGACCGGCGATGAAAAGGCGCTCGAACAGCTGGGGAAATTCGATCGGCAGGCGGCCGATTTCCCCACGCTCGATTACATCCTGTCGGTGCGAACCCGGCTGATGAACAAATACCGCATCGGCGTTACGCGCGAGCCCGTCTCGATGGCCTCGATAGCGAAAGAGATATTGTTCTCCTTCGGCGGCTACACTTTGGGCGAGAAGGTGAAATATGTGCGGGGGATGGTCTTCTCGTCGAACGAAGTCTTCCCGCAGGTGCTTGCCGACAACCTGTTCGATTCGGCGCGGAGGTTCGAAATCCCGGTCTACGTCGCGCATGGCGCGTGGGACTATCAGGTCTCGCACGCCCTCGCCGAGAAGTGGATGGCCGGGATAGAGGCTCCGGCCAAAGGTTTTTTCACGTTCGACGGTTCGGCCCACTCGCCGATCATGGAGGAGCCGGAAAAATTCGTGCGGACGGTGCGTGAAATCGTCGGGTCGTTGCCCGCCGCGGATGAGACAGATTGATATGAACAGCGAAGATAAAAACATGGCGCACGACGCCACACCTTGGCTCTCTTCGAAACAAGAGAAATTACGATTTTGAAGAATGTGAAAACGATCATCAAAATAATTACTGCCATCACAATGGGCGTTATGGCGGCGGGCTGCGTGAATATGTGGCCGAGGTATGTGACCCGTGGCGGGAAGGTATATTTCCGCGACTTCTCGGACGGTTCGAATCCGTTTGTGAAGGCCAACACGGAAGTCGTGGGCACGGACAGGCGAACGTTCAAGGTGTTCAAAACGAGCTCCAATTTTATGGAGGGGCGGCGTTGGGCGATGGACAAGAACCGCGTCTACCACTCGGGCGATGTCGTCGCAGGAGCCGACGTGGATACTTTCCTCCCGATCGACAGCCACTATGCGGTGGACAAAAACCACGTCTTCGCCTACAACAAGATTTTTGAGGGTGCCGATCCGGCCACGTTCCACGTGCTGGACGACGACTATGCGCTCGATGCCGACAGCGTATGGTTTCGCGATGAGGCTCTCGTTGGAACTATTGCGGGGGCGGACAGCGAGACGTTCGAGATACTCGGCTACCTCTACGCGAAGGACAAAAACGCCGTGTACTATAAGGGTACGGTGTTGCCCGAAGTTTCCGATCCCGCCACCTTCCGACTGCTGGGCGAGCCGGAGCGGGAGAGCCGAACGGTGGCCGATTTTTTCCGCGATGTGGCGGCGACCGAAGATTCGTGGCACGAGTGGGCTTGCGACAAGGATTACTACTACCGCGACGGTCGCCGCGTGGAGGGAGCCGACCGTGCGACCTTCACCTTCTTCGACGACAACGGCAAGACGGATTACGCCAAAGACCGCGCCCACGTCTTTTACTGCGGCCACCCGCGCCCGTTCCTCATAGAGGGGGCGGATGTGGAGACGTTCGAGGTGCTGAGCCACAACTGGGTCGCCCGCGACAAGAACAATTACTACTACAACGGCAAGGTCAACTCCTACGAGGAGTTGGTGAAAGCGCGGATGATACGAACCGTGGATCAGAGATGAAAAACAACTCTTTTTGCACCCGGCCGTGGCGGGCGAACTGGATTTTTATCCTGTCCCGCGCGTCTTGTCCGGCAGGGCGGGGGCGCGGGAATTTCGTAACTTCGCCGTCGGGCACGCGCCCGCAAACAACAACCGCCCCACGGGGCAAAAGCAAGCGAGGATGAAGATAAAATTTCCGGCGGCAAACGTCTCGGTCAAGGATTGGGACAAGAACGAGGACTATCTGGCGTACGTCCTGTTCGATCCGTACATTTACACGCCGAAAGAGGCGACGTTCCGTAGATACTGGGCCGGCCAATCGTTCGTCGATTCGAGCGGAACGGTTTTCAAGGCGACCGGCAGGATCATGCCGCCCCGCGTGAGGCAGGTGCTGAGTTTTCTGCCCAACTTCTGCCGGGTGGAGCTCGTGTTCGAGCCAACCGGCCAGATCATGAGCATGGAAGAGGTCAGGAGCCACATGCTGCGGCAGTTGGAAAAGTTGGATAACTACGGGAACAAAGCCGGGTGGATCGAAAACGTTAAACGCGCGGCGACGATAGAGGATATTATTTCCGGCGATTAAGTCAAAATGAAGCGGATAATACTCATATTCGCCCTGCTCGCCCTCGCCGCCTGCGGCGGACGGTGCGCGACGTCGTTTCCTAACATCAATCAGCAGTAAACTGAAATGAACAGCGAAGATAAAAATATGGATGCCCGCGGCGACGGGGGTGGGGGAGGCAGCCGCCACAGGCTCGGCGGAATGTACCGCGACTGGTGGCTGGACTACGCCTCTTATGTGATACTGGAACGCGCCGTGCCGCACGTCGAGGATGGCCTCAAGCCCGTTCAGCGGCGGATACTCCACTCCATGAAGCGCTTAGACGACGGGCGCTACAACAAGGTGGCCAACGTGATCGGCCACACGATGCAGTTCCACCCCCACGGCGACGCCTCGATCGGCGACGCGCTGGTGGGCCTCGGGCAGAAAGACCTGCTGATCGACTGCCAGGGTAACTGGGGAAATATCCTCACGGGCGACGGCGCGGCGGCGGCGCGTTACATCGAGGCGCGGCTGTCGAAGTTCGCGCTCGACGTGGTGTTCAATCCCAAGACCACCGAGTGGATGCTGTCGTACGACGGGCGGAACCAGGAGCCGGTGACGCTGCCGGTGAAGTTCCCGCTGCTGCTGGCCCAGGGGGTCGAGGGTATCGCGGTGGGGTTGGCGTCCAAGATACTTCCGCACAACTTCAACGAACTGATCGACGCCTCGGTTGCGTATCTGCGGGGCGAGGAGTTCGAGCTGTTCCCTGACTTCCCGACGGGCGGCGCGATCGACGTCTCGCGCTACAACAACGGCCTGCGCGGAGGCGCGGTGAAGGTGCGCGCGAAGATCTCGAAGATCGACCGCCGCACCCTCGCCATCACCGAAATCCCCTACGGCACCACCACCGAGAGCATCAAGGACTCCATAATAAAAGCAAACGACCGGGGGAAAATAAAGATCCGCAAAGTCGATGACAACACCGCCGAGCGCGTCGAGATAATCATCCACGTGTCGAACGACGAGTCGAGCGACAAGACCATCGACGCGCTGTACGCCTTCACCGACTGCGAGGTGAGCATCTCGCCCAACTCGACGGTGATCTGGGAAGACAAGCCGCACTTCCTCGGTGTGAGCGAGATTTTGATGCGCTCGACCGACCGCACCCGCGAGTTGCTGCTGCGCGAACTGCAAATCCGCCTCGACGAGCTGGCCGAGGACTGGCACATGTCGTCGCTGGAGCGCATCTTCATCGAGAACAAGCTCTACCAGCGAATCGAAGGTGCGAAGACGCGCGAGGAGGCGTATTCGGCGGTGGACGACGGGCTCGAACCGTTCAAAAACCTGCTGCGCCGCGAGGTAACGAAAGACGACGTGGTGAAGCTCACCGAACTGCGTTTCATCCGCATCAGCCGCTACGACACCGCCAAGGCCGACGAGCACATCCGCGGCGTGGAGGACGAAATGAAGCAGGTGCGCCACGACATCGAGCACATCACCCCCTACACGATCGCCTACTACACGCGCATCAAAAAAATCTACGGCACCGGGCGCGAACGACGCACCGAGATACGCGAGTTCGACAACATCGAGGCCGCGAAAGTCATCACCAACAACGCCCGTCTCTACGTCGACCGCGCGGAGGGGTTCTTCGGCATCGGCGCGGGGATGAAAAAGGACGAGTTCGTGTGCGACTGCTCCGACATCGACGACGTGATCGTGATCTGCAAGGACGGCCGTTACACGATCACCAAAGTCTCAGACAAGGCGTTCTTCCACAAAAACATACTCTACATCGGCGTGTTCAAGCGCGGCGACGAGCGAACGATCTACAACGTGCTCTACCGCGACGGCAGGCAGGGCGCCATCATGATGAAGCGGTGCGCCATCGTGGGCATCACCCGCGACAAGGAGTACGACCTCACCAAGGGCACGCCCGACAGCGACATCCTGTGGCTCTCGGTCAACCCCAACGGCGAGGCCGAGGTGCTCAAAATATATTTTAAACCGCGCCCGAGGCTCAAGAAGGTGATCACCGACCTCGACTTCTCGACCCTCGCGATCAAGGGCCGCGCCTCGCAGGGCAACATGTTCTCGCGCTACGGCATCCACAAGATAGTGCTCAAGGAGAAGGGTGCCTCGACCCTCGGCGGGCAGAACATCTGGTTCGACGAGGAGGTGCGCCGCCTCAATGCCGACGGCCGCGGGGTGCTGCTGGGCGAGTTCGCGGGCGACGACCGCATCGCGGTCTTCACGCGCCACCACTATTATGTGACGGGCTACGAACTCACGCACCACTTCCCCGAGGACACGGTGAGGGTCGAGAAGTGGGACGCCGACCGCGTGTACAGCGTCACGTACTTCGACGAAGGGTTGGGCTACTACTACATCAAGCGCTTCCCGGCCGTGGCGAACGGCGGCGGCCAGCAGGACTACCTCGACGCCGACTGCCGCCTGGTGGGTATCGCGGACGACGAGGCGCCGCTGCTTGAGGTAAGTTACGGAGGGGCCAACGCATCCCGTCCCGCCGACCGGGTGAACGTCGCCGACTACATAGGCATCAAGAGCCACAAGGCAAAGGGCAAGCGCATCACGACCCATGAAGTTGCCGCGCTTGCTTTTCTTGAGCCTGCGGCCGCCCCTCTTACCGACGGGCCGGTTGCAGACGACGGGGCGGTCGCTCCGGAGGATGACACGGCCCCGATCGACGGACCGTTCGAAGCGCCGGAGGCGGACGACACCGCGGCGGATGAATTCGGCGACGACGACACGTCCGCGGCCGCGGCCCCGCCCGCCGTTCCGGCGGAGCGAAGCGACGGGGGGTCCGTTCCCCCGCCCGTCGAACTGGAGATCGAGCGCGCGGAGCCCGTCGACGACACCCGAAACCCGCAAAGCGAACAGTTGAACCTGTTCTGACGTGGAGGCGTTGGCAATGAAGTGTCGATTTATATCATCCGGAACTCCGGACGGGGCGCCGCGGGTTGCGGGAGGGTTTCCGAATCTCCGGACGGAACGCCGCGGATTGCGGGGCGGTTTCCGAACCTTCGGACGGGTCGCCGCGGGTCGCGGGAGGGTTTCCGAACCTTCGGACGGAACGCCGCGGATTGCGGGAGGGTTTCCGAACCTTCGGACGGGGCGCCGCGGATTGCAGGACTGTTTCCGAACCGTATTGATTTGGCAATCATTCTGACGACATGGCGCGAAGGATATTTCTGACAGGTTTCATGGGGAGTGGCAAAAGCAGTCTGGGCCGTCGGTTGGCTTCGGAACTGCGCTGGAAACTGATCGACACCGACCGTGAGATCGAGCGACGCGCCGGGATGACGATCCCCGAGATTTTCGAACGTCGGGGCGAGGAGGCGTTCCGCGAGCTCGAAAGCCGGGTGATCGACGACGCGGCAGCCTCGGAGCACGACACCGTGGTGGCGCTGGGCGGCGGAGCGGTGTGCCGCGAGGGAGTGATGGAGATGCTGGCCGGCGCCGGCCAGACCATATACCTGAAGATGTCCGCGGCGCGTTTGGTGGGCCGCATGAGCCCCGTCGGTCGCGCCAAAAGGCCCAAGATCGCAGGCATGGGCGACGCCGAACTGACCGCTTTCATAGAAAAAACACTCCCCGAGCGCGAAAAATACTATAATCGCGCTACCTTTGTGCTCGATTGCGGCGACGCCTCCGACGGTGTGCTTTTGCGCATGATGCTGCAACATATTAACAATCTTCACATTGAATAGGATATGAAAGGTATGGCAACGCTGATTTTCGCCCTGCTTACATGCTTTTGGGCTACGGCACAGGATTCGTCCGTTTTGGAAAAACCCCGCATAGACCGGAATGTAGAGCTGATGAGCATAGTGTGGCGGTTGGCTGGAAGCCGGGAATACAGCAATACCCATTTCCAACTCTACACCGACCGGATAGATAACCACTTCGGGGAGTATAAAAGGCACGAAATGGTATGCTTCGCCCGCGAAATTCGATCACAATACGGTGTCTCTTACAATGCCGTGCCACAAATGGCGATGCACCTCAATGGCGATCTGAATCTGCGGAGCGACATTACTGACAACGAGCTGGATCCCAGATGGAAAGATGTCGACAAGGAACGCTTCACGACGCTTTTGAAACAATTCGCCGCCGACACCGAAGCCAACCGCTTTTTCGACGACAACGCCGAACTTTACGCCGGGGCAACCGAACGGTTCCTGCCGGTATATGAGGCGGTGGACTTGAAATGGTATACCAACTTTTTCGGCGCGGAGCCTCAAGAGAAATTTGCAATCGTAAACGGTCTCGGCTTCGGATCATCCAACTATGGCGGTGCCGTTGAGTATACGGATGGCCGTAAGGAGGTGTATGCGTTTATGGGCGCCTGGAGCGTCGACGAGGCGGGGATGGTGGATTTCCCGATGGGGGAATATATTCCTATTCTGCTACATGAATTCAACCATTCGTTCGTCAATCCGTTGACAGCTGTGCACCGAGAATCATTCAGGGAGGTAGGCGAGATGTTTTACGCGACACTCAGGCGACAAATGAGCAGTCAGGCATACAGTAACTGGGAGATCATGCTTAACGAGGCACTGGTTAGGGCTGCCGTCATCAAGTACATGAAAGACCACGGAGTGGATTCGACTTCTGTCGCGGGATTGGTGCAGATGGAAAAAAGCAAAGGGTTCGGCTGGATCGAACCGCTCGTTGCCGAGCTCGACAAATACGCCGCCGCGCGCGAGGAATACCCAACCCTCGACGACTATATGCCCCGACTTGCCGAAGCGTACCGCGAGTGGGCGGAGGTGATCGCGGCACGGCAGGCGGCCGCAAATAATTGATAATAAAATAGGAACTGCGACTTACTTCATTCGTAATT
>JAITWC010000082.1 GCA_031285485.1 Alistipes sp. | reverse complement strand
TCGATGTTCGACGGGCTGCCGCCCGTGAACTCGATGCGCCAGCCGCCCGGGGCGATGGCGATGGGTGTGACGGACTTGATCATCGCGCCGGCCTTGATCTGCGCGTCGAGCGCCGCGACGGCACTTTCGAGCGCGGCGAGACGTTGTTCGTGTTCGTCGAGCCGGTTGTTGACCGCGCTGTCGTCGTACTTCCTGCACCCGGCCAGCATCGTCGCGCACACAAGCGCGATTGTCATCAGTTTTTTCATGGCGGTTTATGTTTTTAAGGGTGAATTACTCTTGTTCGTGGCGTCGTTGCCCCGTGACGGAACAAAAAAGGTCGTGAATGTGCCGTCGTTGCCCCGCGACGGAACAAAAAAGGTCATGAATGTGCCGTCGTGCCCCCACGACGGGGCAAAAAAGGCCGTGATTGTGGCGTCGTTGCCGCGCGACGGAACAAAAAAGGCCGTGAATGTTCCGTCGTGCCTCCACGCCGGAGCAAAAAAGGCCGTGGAACCCCCGTCGTTGCCCGACGACGGAACAAAACACGCCGCCGCGCACCCCTCGACGGGAGACGCGGCGGATAAAACGGCCTCGGAATGTATAAAATTTAACGGGGGGGGGGGGGGGTAAAATGTTTAAAATACAACATCCCGCGCGCCCGGACGCGGCGGCGGTGTCGATGCTGTATGTTGCGGCGGGAATCATGGCGCGAAAGTAGAAATTTCCCGCGGAATAACAAGCGACGCCCGCTCAGACGGCCTCCCCGCAGTGCGGCGCGGACGGGGTGCGGGAAGCGTGGGCGGTGCAGTCGGCGCAGGAGGTGCAGGAGGGGGCGGGGCCGGGACCGGGACAGCCGTCCGGACTTCCGGAGGCGCCGAGGGCGTCGTGAACGGCGCACGTTATGCCGCGGGCGCGCATGTGGCGGTTGGTGGCTATCTCGCCGTCGATGTGACGGCCCTTTATCATCAAAGTCAGCGACATGCCGACCACGAACAGCAGCACGGCCCCAACCGAAAACAACAGCAATATTACCCAGGTCGACATGGCGCGATTTTTTTTCCGCCACAAAATTAGCGTATTCCGGACGAAAAGATTTACCTTTGGGGGAACAAACTTCGGTGATAGTATGAAAATTGTGATCGTAGGTGCGGGAGAAGTGGGGGGACATCTGGCCCGCATGCTGAGCGGTTCGGAACACGACATTACCGTGGTCGACAGCGACGCGAAGCAGCTCGAAGCCGTCTCGGAGGTGTCGGACGTGGTGACGATCGAGGGCGACCCCGCAACTTTCGCGACACTCAAACGGGCGTCGGTGCGCAAGGCCGACCTCGTGATCGCCGTTCATCAGGAGGAGAACATCAACATCCTGTCGGCGGTGCTCGCAAAACAAACCGGGGCCAAAAAAGCGATCGCGCGAATCGACAACAACGAATATCTTGAGCCCGGAAACCGCGAGGTGTTCCTCGGAATGGGGATCGACTACCTGTTCTATCCCGAAAAGACCGCCGCCGAGGAGGTGATAAACCTGCTGGGGCACACCGCGACCACCGACTACATGGATTTCTCGGGGGGGCGGATGTCGCTCGTCGTGTTCCGTCCGTCGGCCGAGTCGCCGCTGGTGGAGCGGTCGATGCTGGAGATCGCGCCCGACCCCGCGCGGCTCAACTATCGCATAGTGGCCATCGCGCGCGGCGAGGAGACTATCATTCCGCACGGCGACGACCGGGTGTACGTGGGCGACACGGTGTATGTGGTGGCGCCGGCCGGGTTCGTGCCCGAGGTGCAGAAGCTGTCGGGGCGCAAGGCTTTCGATATTCGCAGCATGATGATCCTCGGGGGGAGCCGCATCGGGGTGCAGATCGCGGCGGCGTTGCAGGAACATATCGACATCAAGCTCGTAGAGTACAAGTCCGACGAGGCGTACAGGCTGGCCGAACTGCTCGACAAGACGCTGATCATAAACGCCGACGGACGGAACATCGACGCCATGATGGAGGAGGGGATCAACCGCATGGACGCTTTCGTGGCGGTCACCTCGCGGGCCGAAACCAATATACTGACCGCGATGCTGGCCAAGAAGCTGGGAGTGAAGAAGGTGATCGCCGAGGTGGAGAACCTCAATTACATTGCGCTGGCGGAGAGCATCGGCATCGACACGGTGATAAATAAGAAACTGCTCACGGCGAGCAACATCTACCGGTTCACGATGAACACCGACGTGCAGGCGGTGAAGATACTTACCGGCACGAGCGCCGAGGTGCTGGAGTTTATCGTGAAGCCCGGATCGCCCGCCACGCATGCACCGGTTCGGGAGTTGGGTTTCCCGGCCGAGGCGACCATAGGGGGCATTGTGAGGGGGGGCCAGGTGGTGATGGCGGTGGGCGACACGCGCATCGTGGCCTACGACCGTGTGGTGGTGTTCACCAAGCCCGGGGCCAGGGCTTATGTCGGCAAATTCTTCAACTGAGCGGCCGATGATAAACAGGATCATTGCGGCGCTCTCCGCGGGGAGGCTGAGGGAGGTGGAGCGGTTTCGGCGGCGTCCCGCCGAGGTGCAGGGCGAACAGCTGGAGCGGCTTCTTGCGAAAGGGGCGGCGACGGCTTTCGGGCGCGATCACGGGTTGTGGAACGTGAAGACGCCCGGGGAGTTTCAGGCGCGGGTTCCGGTGCGGGGCTACGAGGAGTTCTTTCCGTATATCGAGCGCACGCGCAGGGGAGAGAGGGATGTGCTTTGGCCGGGCGAGACGCGGTGGTTCGCGCGGTCGAGCGGCACGACGGGCAGCAAGAGCAAGTATATTCCCGTGACGGGCGACAGCCTCGCCGACTGCCACATGAGGGGGCCGAAGGATTGCATCGCTTTCAATGTGGAGCGCTATCCGCGCACCGGGGTGTGGGGCGGGAAGACGCTGACGCTCGGCGGATCGAGGAGGATGGAACGCGAGGGGGAGAACGCGCTGACGGGCGACCTGTCGGCGATCCTGATAGAGAACATGCCGGCGATCGGCCGCCGCTGGCGAGTGCCGCGGAAAGAGACGGCGCTGCTGCCCGACTTCGAACATAAGGTGGAGCGGATATGCGCGGAGTGCGAGGGCGAGGATGTGAGGTCGCTGGCCGGGGTGCCGTCGTGGAACCTGGTGATGCTGCGCCGGCTGCTCGACCGCACCGGGGCGGCGAACCTGTCGGAGGTGTGGCCGCGGCTGGAGCTTTTCATCCACGGCGGGGTGAACTTCGCGCCGTACAGGGATGTGTACCGGCAGCTGATCCCGTCGGAGGGGATGCACTACATGGAGACGTACAACGCGAGCGAGGGTTTTTTCGGCATCGCGGACGAGTTCGGCGAGGACATGCTGCTGATGCTCGACTACGGGATGTACTACGAGTTCCTGCCTCTCGCGCGGCTCGACGATCCGTCGTGCGCGGTGCCCCTGGAAGGGGTGCGCGAGGGGGTGAATTACGCGATCATAATCACGAACTCGGGCGGTCTGTGGCGGTACATGATCGGCGACACGGTGGTGTTCACCTCCACCGACCCGTACCGGATCAGGATCTCGGGACGGACGAGGCAGTATATGAACGCCTTCGGGGAGGAGATAATCGTGGACAACGCCGAACGGGCCGTGCGGGTCGCGTGCCGCGAGACGGGGGCCGAGGTGACCGAGTATACCGCCGCGCCGGTGTTCATGGAGATCGACTCGAAGGGGGCGCACCAGTGGGTGGTGGAGTTCGGCCGCGAACCGCGCGGCGGGGCCGACGCTTTTGCCGCCGCGCTCGACCGGGCGCTCACCGGTGTCAACTCGGACTACGAGGCCAAGCGGTGGAGGAACACCACGCTGATGCCGCCCGTGGTTACCGCCGTGCCGCCCGGAACGTTCATGCGGTGGATGGCGGCGCGCGAGAAGGCCGGAGGGCAGAACAAGGTGCCGCGGTTGGCCAACGACAGGAGGTATGTGGACGACATTCTGTCGATCGTGGGCCGTCGGCCGGGGCCGGAAGGGTAAAATCGACCGGAACGGCGCTTTCACACGTGTGTGAAACCCCGAAAGCAAGTGAATTTGCCCTTTCACACGTGTGTGAAACCACAAAAGCAAGTGCAACGGGGGTGTTATGAATTGTGAACTACGAATTACGGAGGAGGATACCTTATGTATATAGCGATTGCCGGAAATATCGGGAGCGGGAAGACTTCGTTGACGGAGATACTGGCCGCGCGGTTCGGTGCGACGCCCCATCTGGAGGATACGGACAACCCCTACATCAACGATTTTTATGAGGACATGGGGCGGTGGGCGTTCAATTTCCAGGTCTACTTCCTGTCGTGCCGCATCCGACAGGCCATGGACGCGCTGCGGAGCGGGGGCGACCTGTTCCAGGACCGCACTATCCATGAGGACGCCCATATATTTGCCGCCAACCTGCGCGAAATGGGACTCATGTCGTCGCGCGATCATGCGACCTACATGAATATCTACGCCCTGTCGGACGAGTTGATCCGGAGGCCCGACCTGCTGATCTATCTCAGGGCGGGCGTGCCCAAACTCGTGGAGCAGATCAGGCGGCGCGGCAGGCTCTACGAACAGAACATAGACGAGGCCTATCTGGCGCGGCTCAACGACAAATACAACAACTGGATCGGGAATATCTACACCGGCGAGGTGATGACGCTCGACATCGACAGTTGCGACTTTTTGAAGGACCCTCAAATCATTGACAATGTTTCCTCCCGAATTCGAGAGATCTGTAAGCGCTGAACCCGATGCGGCGGAGCTGCTGGCGGCGCTGGACGGCGAGGCCGTGACTTCGGTGCGCTACAACCCTTTCAAGTTGGCGGCGATGCCCGCGGAGGCGGCGGATCGGGTGCCGTGGAACCGGTACGGGGCCTATCTCGGGAAGCGGCCGGTGTTTACGCTCGACCCGGCGATGCACTCGGGGGCGTATTATGTGCAGGAGGCTTCGTCGCAGTTCGTGGAATTTTTGCTTCGGTCGGCGTTCGGCGGGGAGTTGGGACGTGTGCGGATCCTCGATCTGTGTGCGGCGCCGGGCGGTAAGGCCACGCTCTACTCCACGCTCGCGGGGCCGGAGGGGTTGGTCGTTGCCAACGAGGTTATCAGGGCGCGGGCCGGGGTGCTGGCCGACAACGTGAAGCGTTGGGGTGTGGGCAATGTGGCCGTGACGTGCAACGAGCCGCGCGACCTGGCGGCTTATCGGCACTGGTTCGACGTGCTGGCGGTGGATGCTCCGTGTTCGGGCGAGGGGATGTTTCGCAAGAACCGCGAGGCGCGCGTGGAGTGGAGCCCGGCGCATGTGGAGATGTGCGCGGCGCGACAGCGGAAGATACTGGCCGAGGCGTGGGACGCGCTGCGGCCCGGCGGGGTGCTGATCTACTCGACCTGCACCTTCAACCGGCGGGAGAATGAGGATAATGTGGCGTGGTTGGCGGAGAACTTCGCCGTCGATCCGGTCGACATCGAGGTTCCGTCCGAGTGGGGCGTCGAGTGCGGTGAGGTCGGCGGGATTGCGACCTTCCGGTTTTGGCCGCACAGGGTGAGGGGCGAGGGGTTCTTCGCCGCCGTGATGAGCAAGGCCGAGGGACGGGTGAAGCTCGAAACCCCGCGGGCGCGGCGCGAGCCTTTGGCGGAGCTGAATCGCCCGGAGAGCAGGCCGCTTGCGGAGTGGGTGGCGACGCCCGAAGCGATGAAGTTTGCGCGGGCGGGGGATAACTGCTATGGATATTACCGGCCGGTCTGTCGCGATGTGGCGGCGCTGGCCGGGGGGCTCAACGTGATCTACTCGGGGGTGTGCCTGGGGCAGGTGTTCGGAGGGAAGTTGCGGCCCGATCATGCGCTGGCGCTGTTTCACGGTCTGGCTCCGGGGGGATATTCGGTTACGGAGCTGACGCGGGAAGAAGCGTTGGACTATTTGCGGAAACGGGAGTTCGGGGCGGAGACGCTCGGGCGGTTGGCCGAGGGACTGAACCTGCTCACCCGCGGCGGGTTGCCCGTGGGGTGGACGAAACGCATCGGTCATCGCTCCAACACGATGCTGCCGAACAGTTTTCGGATTGTGAATTTGTAACTTTTTCAATACCTTTGGGGCGTTATGGCCGAGAAACTTTATTACACGATGGGCGAGGTGGCCGAGATGCTTTGCGTGAGCCAAACGCTGCTGCGGTTCTGGGAGAAACAGTTCGATATCATCAAGCCTCATAAAAACAAGAAAGGCAACCGGCTATTCTCGCCCGACGATGTGCGGAACCTTAAGATTATCTACCACCTCGTCAAGGAGCGCGGGATGACGCTTGCCGGCGCCGGGAAACAACTGCGGGCCGGACGGGGCGGTGTCGAGCGCGATATGGAGATCGCCGAGCGGCTTTCGGCTATCCGGGCGCTGCTTGTGGAGGTTCGGAATGAGCTTTACGGAGATGGGGTTTTGGTTGATGACGGTGTTGTGGAAGAGGATGTTGTTTTTGGGAGAGCAGAGGTAATCGAAGAAGTGACGGAGGTTTCCGTACCGACTCAGGGTTATGTTGAACAGACGTTGTTTTGATGAAGATTAAAGATATAATTTCCGCTATCGAGGAGTTTGCTCCGCTGGGACTTCAAGAGGATTATGATAATGCGGGGCTTCTGACAGGTTCGGCGGAAACTGAGGTTGCCGGAGCCGTGGTGTGTGTGGATGTGACCGAGGCTGTGGTGGACGAGGCGGTGTGTTTGGGTGCGGGGCTTGTGGTGGCGCATCACCCGATCATATTTCATCCGCTGAAGGCGTTGACCGGACGGACGAATGTAGAAAAGGTGGTGATGAAGGCCATTCGTGAGAATGTGGCGATCTACGCCGCGCACACCAATCTCGACCGGGCGCGGTACGGGATGAGTTGGGCGCTGGCCGGGCAGTTGGGGCTGCGGAACGTGGAGGTGCTCGATCACGAGGGCGATGACGGTGTGGGGTTCGGTGCGGTTGGCGATCTGGCGGCCGAGACGGGGACGATGGAGTTCCTGCGCGAGGTGGGCCGGAGGCTCGGTACGAGGTGCGTTCGCCACAGTGCGCCGCCGCGGGAGACCGTAAGGCGCGTGGCTCTGATAACCGGGTCGGGGGGTGACGGACTCGAAAAGGCGATCGACACCGGAGCCGACGTTTTCCTCACGGCCGACCTAAGACACGACCGTTTTCTGGCCGCCGAGGGGAGGATACTGTTGGCCGATGTGGGACACTTCGAGAGCGAATTTTGCGCTATCGACCTGATATGTGACGTTATTTCGAAAAAAATACCTAATTTTGCGCTCCGCAAAAGTGCGAACGGGATCAACCCCGTGAACTATTTAGCATAAGAGATCATGGCAACAGTGAAGAACAAGGCGATGGAAACGGACTACTCAATGGAAGAAAAGATCATGGCGCTGTATGAATTGCAGCAGATCGACTCCAAGATTGACGAGATAAATAAAGTGAAGGGCGAATTACCACTCGAAGTGCAGGACCTTGAGGACGAGATCGCGGGTCTGCGCACGCGCACGGCCAACATAGCAGCCGAGATCGAAGAGTTGAACCAGCTCACCCGTCAGCGCAAACGCGAATCTGATGAGGCCAACGCACTGATAACTAAGTATGAAGAGCAGCAGAAAAACGTGCGTAACAACCGCGAGTTCGACGCTCTGGCCAAGGAGATAGACTACCAGAAACTTGAGATCGACCTCGTAAACAAGCGCCTCAAAGAGTATTCGGCTGCTATCAAAGCCAAGAAAATTCAGGCCGAGGAGGCGGAAAGCATTGTAGCCGACCGCACGCTCGACCTCGAACAAAAACGGCACGAGTTGTCCGGGATCGAAGCCGAAACCGCGCGCGAAATAGACGCCCTGAGAGCGCAGGAGATGGAGGCCGCAATGAAGATCGACGAAAGAATGCTCAGCGCTTACCGCCGGATCCGCCGCAACATGCACAACGGGTTGGCCGTGGTGACAGTCAAGCGAGACGCCTGCGGAGGGTGCTACAACCGTATCCCACCCCAAAGGCAGGTGGATATTCGCCAGAATAAGAAGATCATAGTGTGTGAATATTGCGGTCGGATACTTGTGGCCGATCCGAATTTGGAAGTTTAATTTTATTTTCTTACCTTGTGCCCGAGTATAGAATCTGAAACGTCTAACGAAAACAATTTGCCTATCGAAGCAGCGCTACTCGAACTAATTTGTAAGAGTATGGAAATGAGTATAATGAGTGATTCACGCCTCATCGACATGTATCGAGAAGGCGATAGGGTTGCTGTCTCGGAACTCATAGAGCGCCACAAAAGACGAGTCACTGACTACATCGCCATGATGGTGAAGGATAGGGACATGGCTGATGATATTTTCCAGGAAACGGCCATGAAGGCCCTGAAAGTTATTGATGATGGGAGGTATGTCGATAATGGTAAGTTTCTTTCGTGGGTGTTGCGTATCGCCCATAATCAGGTCATTGATCACTTTAGGCACACGCGAGGCGAAGGTAAGATCACCGAGTCCGACGCAGGTTTCGATATCCTCGGCTCGCTCAGGTTCGCCGACGACTCGATCGAAGACCGGCTCGTGCATGAACAAATCCACGAAGACCTGCGGCGAATCATCAACCATCTGCCCGAAGAACAACGTGACGTGGTGGTGATGCGCTACTTCAATGACATGAGTTTCAGGGATATAGCCGAAGAAAGCGGGGTGAGTATAAACACTGCGCTCGGGAGGATGCGTTACGCGCTAATCAACCTCCGGAAGTTAATCCGGGAGAACCGGATGATCCTCACTGCGTAGGGATCCGGCATCTTCCGGCGTCTCCACCGGAAGATGCCGAAGGTAGAGGATGCTATGTCGGAGCCGGGAGGCTGTCGGCGTGAGTGAAAATTGTTTTCGTCGGGGGCGCCCGGTGTGCGCAATAAATGTGTGTTGCGGCGTTTTGGAGTTCCCAACTTAGCCCGCGCAAAGAGTTAAGACAGAGAAACAAATC
>JAITWC010000179.1 GCA_031285485.1 Alistipes sp. | reverse complement strand
TCTTTGCACTGTGGCAATCGGGGCAGAGAAGTTCTATATTTATTTGCACAGAACAAAAATAGCACTTTCAGCCCTGATTGCCACTTATTTATCAAAACATACTTTTTAACACACAACCGGGAATCAAATATTAATATGCTGTTTGTCAAAACATTCCGATCGTTTGCGATTGAATCTGTTTTGATAGCTTTGTAACGGTTCGAGGGATTTGGTGTCAAAATGGTGTCACGGTTTTTATCGTTTCGGAAGTCTCGTCTCCACATGTGCCTCTATCAAACAAGTCCACCTCACAGTCCTTCGACAAACTCCCGAAACATCAGTACCTTGCGGATGTTGTTCTTACTAAACAGCAGGTGCTCGAAATCTTTGGACTTGGTGACCAGATCGGTTTTCTCCACAATCTGCAACAACGCCGTTTTAAGTTCCACCTTGCCGTGAATACCCCATTTCGCGGCGAGATAGCCGTAATCCGGCTCCGTCTGACCGAGCAGAAAGATCGCGTCGTAGAAGTCGCGCCCCTTCGCACGATTGAGCAATGCCGACAACTTCATCGCGCACAAAATAGCATCGGGAGGCACGGGGAACGGGAAAAAGAACCCGGCGCGGCGGATATTGGCCATCACAGGCTTGTAGTCATAACCCTGATCCTGCGCTTCGATCTTGATGAGAAACCGCTCGGCCTTGTGCCCCGAAAGTCCTAACTCGAACACCAACTCAGGAAAATAAAGGTTGCGTCGAAACGCGGTCAGACGCGGATTATCTTTGTCGCGGGTCTCGGCCTTGAAACCCGAGCGTTGCAAAAAACGCAACACGTCATCGGTCATCCGCATAAAATCGCCCTCGGAAAAATGCTTGTAATCGAAGTCCAAATCCTCCGAAAATCGGTCGATACCTTTGACGAGGCGTAGGTTCGTGCCGCCGATGAAAACGACCTTCTCAACATACGGCGAAGTCGAAAGAAAATCCAAGATCATCAACTGTATATACTCCTTGAGCATATACTTATCGTAATTGGCGTTACCCTGCAACTCAGCCAGGAAATAACCCTTTATCTGATCCAACCGTATCATAGCCCGTAAGTGTCCATCATTATCTTCACCCTCTTGTCCAACGCCTTGCTCCCGAACCGCGCGGCAAATTCCACCAACCGATCGCGGTCGAGTTCTTCCTGCATATAATCCTCGTCCAACCGCAACTCCTCTATCTCGGCGGGCGTGTTGTAGAACGAATAGATATAGAGCAAGTCGAGCAGGGCCTTTTCCGGCATGGCGAATTGGATCGTCCGCTCGCCGAAGCGCATCAACTCGTAGCCAAAGATTAGGTCTTCACGCATCTTATGGTAAGTGTAGGTCCCAAAGTCGTTGATAAATTCCGCTGTTTTGAGCGCCGCCGCCGCCGTGATTTGTACCACCGCCTCGGGAATGATCCCGTAAAACGCCAGCGCGGTGTGAAAACTGATATAGGACGGCTTGTAAATCCGATTGGATATATATAGCGCAAAATCGCGGCTGTTCAGGTACTCCGGAAAAGTATAGAATCCCTGTCTAAGCTTCACAAGTAGGCGTTGCTTTGTCCAGCGCGTGAGGTTGTTGGCCTGAAACCCACTGTCCCACGCCCGCACTTGGTGCACGCTGAAGCATTCCGCCTCGAAAAACTCCTTTCTGAACTCCAAGAAATTCATTTCAATCCTATTTTTCGACAAAAATAGTTATTTATAGAAATACAAAGGTACTGTTAAAAATGATAAAAAAGAGTCCGCCTCGGAGTTTTCAGAAGGACTCGTTTCGTTGACCCTTTGAGGTCGATTTGAGAAGTGTTACGTGGGCTGTGTGTGTGGGAAATTTCCGATTTCGTTTTTCCATCCGGCGATTCACTATTTCGCGATTTCGTTTTTCCGATTATACATTGAACGGACAAAATATCTGAAATCGCCAAAAAACATATATATTTGCGCGTCGAATACGTTTAATGAAGAAAAACGCCATGGCAAAATACGAGGACAACTACGACGACGATTACGGTTACGAGGAGGATGGCGGCGGCGCGGAGGCGTCCAAATCGCTGAAAGGGTACAAGTTGATGGTGCTTCTGCTGGCGGTCATTCTGGTGGCGGTGTCGGGGCTCTACTTCTACCAGTCGCACCAGATCAGGGCCGACTTCGCCGTCGAGCGCGACACGCTCACCAACCGCATCCTCGCCGTGAGGAACGACCTGCTCGGCCTCGAAACGACCAACGGGGCGCTCAACGACTCGATCGCCGTCGAGCGCGGGCGCATAGATTCGATCCTCGACGTGATCGCCAGAGAGCGCCGTGCGACCCGCGGCGTGATCCGTGAGTACGAGGCCAAGCTCAACCTGATGCGCGCCGCGGCCGAGAGTTTCGCCTACACGATCGACTCCCTCAACCATGTCAACGAACGTCTCATCGGCGAGAACCTGGGCATGCGCACACAGATAAGGACCGAACAGCTGAGGGCCGACGCCGCCGAGGAGCGCGCAGCCGACGCCGACATAAAGATACAGCAGGGATCGGTGGTGCTGGCGCGTGCGATCCGCATAGTGCCGCTCAACGCGCGCGACAACGAGGTGAGCCGCACCCGTAACGCCACCCGGCTGAGGGTCGACCTCGAACTGTCGGCCAACAACCTCGCAAATCCCGGCCTCCGGCAGATCTACGCCCGGGTCACGGGGCCCGACGGCTATGTGCTGGCAAACCCCGGCGCGGCCACGTTCGACTTCGACGGCGACCCGACGATCTACACCGCCACGCGCGAGGTCGATTACCAGAACAGCGACCTGCCCGTCAGCCTTTTCCACGTCGGTTCGGGCCCGGGTGCCGGCACCTATCGCATCGAGATATACATGGACGGCAGGCTTATCGGTTCGGCCGAGTCGTTGCTGCGTTAGGGTTGCGTTGAGTTTGCGTTGTTTGCCGTCAGGTTCGCGTTTGGCGACCGTTGTCACCTGATCTGCCGGGTCGCCGGTTATCCGGTTCATCATCTCCACCGGCCTGACGCCGGCGTCGGAGACTTCCGCAACAGGGTTCAAGGGCTTGAAAGTGCTTTCGGGAAGTTCCGCTACCTGTTCCGAGGCCTTGAAGGTGGTTTCGGAAGTTCCCGCTACCTGTTCCGAGGCCTTGAAAGCGGTTTCGGAAGTTCCCGCTGCCTGTTTCGAGGGCTTGGAAGTACTTTCGGAAAGTTCCGCTACCGGGTTGGAGGCCTTGAAGGCGGTTTCGGAAGTTCCCGCTGCCTGTTCCGAGGCCTTGAAGGCGGTTTCGGAAGTTCCCGCAAATACGAAAACGACGGCGATTCATCCACTTCGCCTGGACGGCGCGATGGCCTGCGCCGAGTACCTAAAATAGCGTTTGCTGTCCGGCGCCGCCGCGGAACGACTTCCGGTGGTGGGGCGTCGGGCCGTGGAGTGCGATCGCCTCGCGGTGTTGTTTCGTGGGGTAACCTTTGTTTTGAAGCCAGCCGTATTCGGGATGGTCGGCGGCGAGGCGGTCCATGTATTCGTCGCGGTGGGTCTTTGCGAGCACCGAAGCCGCCGCGATCGAGGCATATATCCCGTCGCCGCCAACGACGCACTCATAGGGAATATCGAGTTTCGTGCGAAATCCGTTCCCGTCGATCAGCAGAGATTCCGGGACGACCCCCAACCTCACAACAGCAAGGTTCATCGCCTCGAAAGAGGCATTCAAAATGTTTATCTCGTCGATCCGCTCCGCCGAAACGCTCTCGACCGCCCACGCCAAAGCCTC
The DNA here is from genome assembly GCA_031285485.1 of Alistipes sp. Taxonomy (GTDB): domain Bacteria; phylum Bacteroidota; class Bacteroidia; order Bacteroidales; family Rikenellaceae; genus UBA940. The sequence continues at coordinate 1,202 of JAITWC010000179.1, read as the reverse complement.
GCGTTCGATCACTCCGCGCAGGGTTTCACGCCGACGTGCGGTCATCTGCTTGGAGTCGTTGAGCAACGGATGCCCGAAACCCGCGGGCAAAACCACCGCCGCCGCAAACACCGACCCGGCCAGGCATCCGCGCCCAGCCTCGTCGCAACCGGCCTCCACAACCCCCGCCCGAAAAAACGACTTCAGCATAACTCCCTAATCATAAGATAATCTTCATGTCCGGCGCCGTCGGGCCGCTCTCCGGTCACGGTGTAGCCCAGCCGCGTGTAGAACCTCACGGCGGGGTTGTCTTTCTGTACCGAGAGCGATGTGCGCCGCCATCCCGCCCCGCGCAGCATTATGAACAGCCGCTCCATCATGAGGCCGCCGATCCCGCGTCCACGCCAGCCGGGCAGCGTCGATACGGCGAGTTCGGGGGTGTCGTCGTCGAGGTGTCCGAAAGCGGAGATGACGCGCGTCCACGCCGCGCCGACCACTTCGCCGTCTTTCGTTTCGGCCACCACACCGAGGTCGCCCGCGTCGCTGCCGAAACCGTCGATGTAAACGTATATCTCGGGCCGGCGAATTATCTCTCTCGCAGGCGGCCCGCCTCCCTCGGGCACAAATATCGCCTGATACAAAAACTCCTCCAACAGAGGATGGTCGCGCCGCTCAACGGGACGTATCAAAACATTTTCCATTGGAGCAAAGATAATGATAAGTTTAAAAAATGGCTGTAATAAAGGGTTCATTAAAGCAATCGTTCCGCCGCCACCGTACCACTACGCTACCTTCAAAACAACCATTTTGAACCCGCCGTACCACTACGCTACCCTCAAAACAACCATTTTGAACCCGTCGTACCAATACGCGACCCCCAAAACAGCAGTTTTGAACCCGTCGTACCAATACGCTACCCCCAAAACGCCAGTTTTGAACCCTCCGTACCGATACGCCGCCCTCAAAAAAACCGTTTTCGGGATGCCGTATCCGAAATTTATGCCTATTTTTGCTGTCGAACACTAAAAACAGATCGACATGAAAATAAAAACGTTAGCCCTCAGCCGCCTGCGCAACGACGAACATTTCGAGTTTTTCGACTTTCTCGTCGCGCTCGTCCGGGAAATCACCCCCGCCGCGCTCAAAATCACCGAGCCGTACAACGCCGTGGTCACGCTCCACCGCGACGAGGACACGGCGCTCAAAAAAATCACGAAAAGCCC
>JAITWC010000028.1 GCA_031285485.1 Alistipes sp. | reverse complement strand
CCGTTTTTACGAGGTCTTTCACTACCTTTGCGGAGCAAACGACGATCGAAAAAGGGAAAATGATCAAAAGAGTCGACAAACTGATCCTCAAGTCGTACCTGGGGCCGATGGTGGCGAGTTTCTTCATTGTGCTGTTCGTGCTGATGATGAACTTCCTGTGGAAGTACATCGACGAATTGGTGGGCAAGGGACTGGGCCTGGGCATGATAATGGAGATCATTTTCTACGGCACCTCGTTCCTCATATCAATGGGCTTTCCCCTCGCGACCCTGTTCGCGGCGATCATGACGATGGGCAACCTCGGGGAGAACTACGAGTTGCTGGCCCTGAAGAGCGCCGGGGTGTCACTGCCGCGCATTCTCACTTCGCTGTTCGTGGTGACGCTGGGTATGTCGGCGGCGAGTTTCTTCGTGTCGAACAACCTGGTGCCATACTCCAACCGCAAGGTGAACGCGCTGATGTTCGACGTGAGTCAACAGAAACAGAAGATCGAGTTCAAGAACGGGCAGTTCTTCAACGGGGTGGAGGACATGAGCATACGCGTGGAGAGGCAGGATCCGGTGACGGGGCTGCTCAGGGGGCTGCTGATCTACGACACGAGTTCTCCGGATGGCGACATGATGGTGACCGCCGCCGACTCGGGCTACATACGGTTGACCAACGACCGCCGTTTCCTCGACGTGACGCTCTACGGCGGCGCAAACTACCAGTTCACCCGCGGGAGGAACTGGTACGACGTCAACACACTTGGCGACACCGCCTTCGAGATGCAGCACAGCTACTCGCTGACCCCCGGTTACGATATGAACCGGACGGACGAGAGTCTGTTCGGCAACAGCGCGATGACCAAGAACATGGCACAACTCCGGATCGATATAGACTCGCTCAACCGAGAGGTGAACCTCGCCACAGCTACCACCTACCGGCCGATGCTGCACAACTATCTTTTCTCGCGCGATACGATGGTGGTGAGCGCCACCGCCGCCGCACGCCGAAACCTCGACGCCAAACGGCCCGTGATGCTGCTCGATTCGATAGCCGGTCTGTCGGACAGCGAGAAGGAACGGTTGTTCAGCAACGCCGAGGTGTCGGCGTCGAACTCGCGCGGGGTGATCGACTGGGACGAAACGATGGCCAAGGATGCGCTCAACCAGCTGTACAGGGCCGAGATCGAGTGGCACAAGAAGTGGTCGTTGCCAGTTGCGGTGTTGGTGTTCTTCCTGATCGGTGCGCCCCTGGGGGCAATCATCCGCAAGGGGGGGCTGGGGATGCCGATCATCATCTCGGTGGTGTTCTTCGTGATTTACTATGTGATTTACATCACAGGCGAAAAGCTTGCCAAGGAGGGGACGTGGCCCGCGTTCTGGGGCGGATGGATCCCGACGTTCGTGTTGATGCCCATAGCGATCTACCTGACTTACAAGGCCACGAACGACTCGGGGCTGCTCAATACCGAGTGGTACATAATTCAATATAAAAAGCTCAAAAACAGGTATGTCGCCCAAAGAGGGAAAAGTGCTCGATAGCATAGAGGAGGCGCTGGACGATTTTCGCGCAGGAAAAGTGGTGATAGTAGTGGACGACGAGGATCGCGAGAACGAGGGCGATTTCGTGGTGGCCGCCGAAAAGATCACCTCCGAGACAGTCAACTTTATGTTGCACCACGGACGGGGAGTACTGTGCGCACCCCTCGTCGAGGAGCGGTGCGCGGAGTTGGAACTGGGCATGATGGAGGCCAACAACACCTCGCTGCTTGGCACCCCATTCACCGTGTCGGTCGACATGCTCGGTCATGGCTGTACGACGGGGGTTTCGTCTTCGGACAGGGCCGCCACGATCCGCGCGCTGGCCGATCCCACCACACGTCCCGCTGATCTGGGACGTCCGGGACATATCTTTCCTTTGCGCGCCCGCAGCCGCGGGGTGCTTAGGCGTCCGGGCCACACCGAGGCAACGGTCGACCTGGCGCGTCTGGCGGGTTTGCAGCCCGTGGGGTGTCTGATCGAGATCATGAACGAGGACGGATCTATGGCGCGGATGCAGCAGCTCCAGGAGATCGCCTGGAAGTTCGACCTTAAGATCATTTCGATTGCCGACCTCATAGCCTACCGCCTGCGCGACGAAAGCATCGTCATCAAAGGTGAGACTGTCGACCTGCCCACGGGGTACGGAGATTTCCGCATCACCCCATTCGTGCAGAAGTCAAACGGCATGGAACACCTCGCCCTGACGAAAGGCGAGTGGGGGCCGGGTGACGCGGTATTGGTTCGTGTTCACTCGTCTTGCATCACGGGCGATATTCTCGGTTCGTGCCGCTGCGACTGCGGGCCGCAACTCCACGCGTCGTTGCAGATGATCGAGAAAGAGGGTCGTGGCGCGGTTGTATACCTCAGTCAGGAGGGGCGCGGGATAGGGCTGTTCAACAAGATCGCGGCCTACAGGTTGCAGGACGAAGGACTCGACACGGCCGAGGCAAACGTGCGCCTCGGATTCGGAGTCGACGAGAGAGACTATGGTGTCGGAGCGAGCATACTCCACGAGTTGGGCATCACCAAGATGCGACTGCTCACAAACAATCCGCTTAAACGCGCCGGTTTGGAGGGCTATGGCCTGTCGGTGATGGAGAATGTGCCGATCGTCATTCCACCGAATCCGCACAGCCGCCGCTACCTCGAAACCAAGGAGACTAAGATGGGCCACACGCTGGGCCTTTGCGATAACAAGAAGTAGATGGGTAAGGGATTGAGGATAATGTTTCTGGGAACGCCGGAGTTCGCGGCAACGTCGTTGCGGCGTCTTGTCGAGGGGGGGTATGACGTAGTGGGAGTGGTGACGGCTCCCGACAAGCCTGCCGGACGGGGACAGAAACTTCACGAGAGCGAGGTTAAAAAGTATGCCGTAAGCGTGGGTCTGCCGGTTTTTCAACCCGAGAAGTTGCGGGCGCCAGAGTTCCTCGACGCGATCGCCGTGCTGAAGCCCGATTTGGGAATCGTGATCGCATTCCGTATGTTGCCCGAGGTGATATGGTCGCTGCCACGGCTGGGGACTTTCAACCTCCATGCCTCGCTACTGCCGCAGTACCGCGGCGCCGCACCCATCAACCGTGCCATCATGAACGGCGAAACCGTGACGGGCCTGACGACATTCATGCTCAACGCCGAGATCGACAAGGGCGACATCATAGGCCGCGTCGAGATGCCGATCCACCCGTCGGACAACGCCGGCACGTTGCACGACAGGTTGATGGTGGCGGGAGCGGAACTCGTGACGCTCACCGTTGACCGCATAGTCGCAGGCAACGTCGTCCCGCTCAGCCAGATGGACATACCCGAAGAGGGTCTCCGCCCTGCGCCGAAGATATTCCGCGAAGATTGCCGAGTGGACTGGAGCCGCCCCGGCCCCGAGATCGTGAACTTCATTCGCGGCCTGTCGCCCTACCCCGGTGCGTGGACAGAGTTCGGCGACACGACGCTCAAGCTGTTCGACGCCGAATTCGACGCCGAAAACGGCTGGGTTGCGATACGCGAGTTGCAACCCGCCGGAAAACGCCGCATGACCGCAAAAGAGTTTTTAAACGGGCTAAAACCGCCGGGATAACAGGTACGGCTGTTTTCGTCAGAGTGATGATTACGCAACGCCGTCGAGGAAATTTCAAGGGAGTGTACTAAAAGGAATTTCCCGAAAACCCTAAGGACCATGAGAGCGAAGGTTGTATACAGGTATATAGGTGTGGTGCTGCTGCTCGATGCAGCATTCATGCTGCTGTCGGCAGCGATGAGCCTCACCGATGGTAACATGCGCGCGCTCACCGTGCTGCTCGTCGCCGGCGGGATAACCCTCGTTCTCGGTGGTGTGCCCGTAATGGTTTTCCCGAGGGAGAAGAACTTTTCGAACAAAGAGAGCTACTGCATTGTGGTGGGGGCGTGGCTGGCGTCGTGCGTGGTGGGCATGCTGCCCTATCTGCTGTGGGGCGAGCCGTTCGATTTCACGGCCGCGTGGTACGAGAGCGCCTCGGGATTCACCACGACCGGTTCTACCATCATAGAGGACATAGACGCCATACCCAACGGGCTGCTCTTCTGGAGGTCATGCACCAACTGGATCGGCGGCGCGGGTGTTGTGATGTTCGCCATGCTTATCATGCCGGTGCTGGGCCGCAGCCGCATGCTGGTGTCGCACGTCGAGATGTCGTCGCTGGCACGGGACGACTTTAAATACACCTCGGGCAAGATAACTCGCATCCTGCTGGGGGTCTACCTGTGTTTGAGCGCGGCTTGCTGCGCGGCACTCATGGTGGCGGGCATGGGGTGGTTCGACGCGGTGAACCACGCGATGGCCACCGTGGCGACGGGAGGATTCTCGACCCACACGATGAGCCTGGCCCACTGGAACAGCGGCACGGTGGAGGCGGTGACGCTGGTGTTCATGGCGGCGTCGGGGATCCACTTCGGAGTGATATTCGCCACGCTGACGGGAAGGCGCAACAACATCTTCCGGTCTGAGGTGGCACGCTACTGGGTGCTGTGCCTGGTGGCGATGACGCTGGTAGTTGCGGTGAGCGTTACGGCCAACGGCACCTACGGCTCGTTCTGGGAGGCGCTGCGCTTCAGCTCGTTCCAGACCGTGTCGACGGCCACGACCACGGGGTTTATGGTGGCCGACACAAACCTGTGGGGCCCGCTGGCGATGGTGGTGCTGATGTTCGCGGGTGTTCAGTGCGCATGCGCCGGGTCGACCAGCGGGGGGCTTAAGGCCGACCGGGTGTATTTGGCGGCAAAGCTGTTGCGCCACCAGATCCGCCAGCAGCAACACCCCAACGCCATTATCCGCATCAAACTTAGCGGGGCGACGCAGGAGAGTTCGGTCATGGCCTTCACGGTGCTGTTCATCGTGGCTTACTTTTTTGTGTTGGGGATCGGAACGGTGGTCTTCGCGGCGTGGGGCTACGACTTCGTGTCGGCGTTCTCGATGTCGGTGGGCAACCTGAGCAACCTCGGCAACGGTTTCGGCCGCACCGGTGGTTTCACCGTGGCGACCCACCTGCCGACGGAGTTGCGGTGGTTCTCGACGCTGCTGATGCTGCTCGGCCGCCTCGAAATATTCGGACTTTTGCAGTTATTCCTACTCAAATGGTGGAAGTAAAACGATATATGATTGCCGCCCTGATCCTGTTCGGGGTTTGTGAAGCGGCGGCGCAGCAGCGCAGTGCTATCGCGGGGCTTGAGGAACATGCGGAATACCGGGAGCTGATCGCCCGGGAAGGGGCGCTTGTGCGGAGTGCCGACTCGCTTGCCGCGAGTGTTGCCTCCCTGCGGGCCCGGCTGAGAACCGACACACTCGAACGCGCCGCCATCTCGGCCGACATCGTGCGGATGGAGGAGGAGGGCTTCGGCATCCGCGGCGACATGGCGCGGCTCGCCTCGCGCATCAACACCATAGAGCAGGAGTGGATACTTGCCAACCTCTCCGTGCCGCGCACCGACACTCCGCCGGGTGACGGGGAGGGTCGGCCCGCGACGATCGAAAGTTTCCTCACCCCCGAACAGAGAGCCGAGCTGCAAGCCGCCCGCCGGGCCGAGGCCGGGATTCCGCGACTCGTGGATGAATACAGGCGCGGCCACGCCATCGCCGCATCGCTTGCCCGCGCCTACGCCTCGGCCGCATCTCAGCCCGAGGCCGACAGCCTGCTCGCACTCCTGAACGAGAGCAAAGCGGCGGGCGAAAGGCTCGCCGCGCGCATAGGCGGGGAGTGGGGGGCGATATTCGACAGCAAGAGCTACATCTACAACCTGCTGGCCGACAAACAGAACCGCAGCGACATGCTGGCCCGCTTCGAGGAGGGAATGGAACGCCTCCGCGAGGAGCGGCCGCGTTGGTCGGAACAGGGTACGCCGGAGTCCGTGGTCGACTACGCGTTGCAGAAACGGATGCTCACCGAATACGAGATCGTTCTGGCCGGGGAGCAGGGCGACGACGCCGCGGCCGACTCGCTGCGCGCCGTGCTGGCCGGCCTGCCGGGCCCCGCGGGCCTTGCCGGACTCGGGCCGGTGACGATCCGGGAGCGGTCGTTCCTCGACTACGCCGACATGGCGACGGGCGGCGCGGGGCCGTACAACGCCTCCAACCCGATACCGGAGGTGGCCGTATGGCCGAGGGGGATCATCTGGCGGGTGCTGGTGGGCAACTTCTCCGGGCGCCAGTCGCCGTCGATCTTCCGCGGGGCGCGTCCGCTGGCCGTGGCGAGGGGCGACGACGGACGGTTCCGCTACTTCGCGGGAGGGTTCCCCACCGACTCGCTCGCCGCGGCGGCCGTGGAGCAGCTGCGCCGGGCCGGGTTCCGCGCCCCCGCGCCCGTGGTGTGGATGGACGGAGTGTACATCGACCCCGCGGCCGACGACGGCGCGAGGATCTACCGGATAGAGGTGTGGGGAACGGACGAGCTGCCCGGTGCCGTGCGCGAGGCGACGGCCGGGGCCGAAGCGACGGACGTGGTGAGAGGCCCGGAAGGGTTTATCGTGGCCCCGCTGGACGGAGCGACGGCCGTGCGCCTGAGGAGCGCGCTCGAAGAGGCGAGGCGCGACAACCCGGATGTGGCGGCCCGATTGTCTAAAATTCCGGAGTGAACGGGCGTTATTCCGAAAAATTCAGTATCTTCGCCCACGAACACGGTTCGGACCGACGCCCGAAATTCGCGATTCGCAATTAATACCCGGGTTCATTGACGTTTTGTAATCGGTTTGGGCGGGCGGTCGTGACCGCGCGTCCGGGGAGCGGGCGGATTTGTCCTTTCCCACACGCGGGAAAGGGCAAAATCAGTTGATTTTGGGGTTTCCCACTCGTGTGAAAGGGCAAAATCAGTTGCTTTCGGGGTTTCCCACTCGTGTGAAAGGGCAAAATCAGTTGCTTTTGGGGTTTCCCACTCGTGTGAAAGGGCAAAATCAGTTGCTTTTGGGGTTTCACACTCGTGTGAAAGGACAATTTCAGTTGCTTTTGAGGTTTCACACGAGTGTGAAAGGGCAAATTCGGTTGCTTTTTCCCTTCCCTGAACTCCCGCCGCCCGCGAACCGATTGCCGAAACGCCGAAATTATTCAAAGCAACAGGAGTGATTCGTAACTTATAACTTGCAGATTGGACATGTGGTGGTTGATAGCTTTACTCATCGTGGTCGGGGCGCTGATGCTCGTCGTGGAACTCGTGCTGATGCCGGGGATCACCGTCGCCGCGATAGGTGCCCTGGCGAGCTGGGGCGGCGCCGGATGGCTGGCGTGGGAAAACTTCGGGGTGAGGGGACTGCTCACCGTGGTGGCGATAGTGATCGCGTTGACGGTCGCGGCCACGTGGTTCTCGCTCAGGGCACGCACATGGCAACGGTTCGCCTTGGGCGACAGGATCGAGGGCCGGTCGCAGGAGGCGCCCGCGCGCAGGGTGAAGGTCGGCGACCGAGGAGTGGCCCTGGGACGCCTCGCACCAATGGGCAAGGTGACCATAGACGGCCGCGACTACGAGGCCAAAACCACCGGCGGGTTCGTCGACCAGCACACCGGGGTGGAAGTGGTCGGATTCGAGAATTTCAACGTGATTGTCAAACCCCTTAAATAAATTACATAACACATGGAACCTGCTTACATCCTTGTCATCGTGGCGGTATCGTTCATACTGCTGATGATCTTTCTCTACTTCGTGCCCGTGGGGCTGTGGTTCAACGCCCAGATATCGGGCGTGCGGATCGGCCTGCTGCAACTCGTGCTGATGCGCTGGCGCAAGGTGCCGCCGTCGGTGATAGTCAACGCCATGATCACCGGCACAAAGGCGGGCCTGTCGCTCAACTCGAACGAGCTGGAGGCGCACTACATGGCCAAGGGCAACGTCGTGAATGTCGTGAACGCCCTCATCTCGGCAGAGAAGGCGGGCATCGACCTCGACTTCAAGAAAGCCACCGCCATCGACCTGGCGGGACGCAATGTCTACGAAGCCGTGCAGATGTCGGTCACGCCGAAAGTTATAAACACACCGCCCGTTTCGGCCGTCGCCAAGAACGGGATCCAACTCATAGCCAAGGCCCGCGTGACGGTGCGCACGAATATCCGGCAGCTGGTCGGGGGCGCCGGCGAGGAGACGATCCTCGCCCGTGTGGGAGAAGGTATCGTGTCGTCGATCGGCTCGGCCGTGTCGCACGAACAGGTGCTCGAAAATCCCGACTCGATATCGCGGGTGGTGCTGGAGAAGGGCCTCGACGCCGGAACCGCTTTCGAGATACTCTCCATCGACATCGCCGACGTCGACGTGGGCAAGAACATAGGCGCCGAACTGCAAATAGACCAGGCCAACGCCGACAAGAACATTGCCCAGGCCAAAGCCGAGGAGAAACGCGCAATGGCCGTGGCCCTCGAAGCCGAGAACCGTGCCAAAGCGCAGGACGCCCGTGCGAAGGTGATCCTCGCCGAGGCCGAAGTGCCCCTCGCGATGGCCGAGGCGTTCCGCAGCGGCAACCTCGGAATCATGGACTACTACAAGTTCCAGAATATCCAGGCCGACACACAGATGCGCGAGTCGCTGAGCGGCGGCAAACCCGACGCCGCCAAAAAACAGTAAGCGGTGTCACACGCACAAGCAACACATAAAGAGAGCACGGAAC
>JAITWC010000113.1 GCA_031285485.1 Alistipes sp. | reverse complement strand
CATTTTCCGGTACGGAGGTCTTTGCCTCTGAATTTTATATCTCTCATTGCTTCATTTTTAGATTGTTCTGTCATTAAGTTTCGGTTCTATTTGCCTTTCCCGCTGAACATACCGTCGATGTCGGCCCAACCGCAGCGCCGCTTGACGGTTTTGGCGATTTCTTCGCCGAAGTATGACACCACCAGCCCGATAGCCTCCGCGTCGTCGCCGACATACTCGCACTCATGGTTGGCGAACTCGTAGTCGTAGACGTCCTGCGGGTCGCACTCCCGCGGGATACGGGCGAGGATGGCGTCGATCCCTTTCAGGTACGCCTCGATCCCCTCCCGCGTGCCGTACAGACCAGAGCCGTAGCTGAATATCTTCTCGTCGGGCAGAATACCCGCCTTCGCCTTGCCCGCATCGAACTGTTCCTTACTGAACGCGCAGAAGCATTTGTGCATCTTCGGGCGGGTGTTCTTAATCTCTATGTACTTCTCTCTCGTGCTCATGGCGTTGTCATTTTAACGTTAAGTCGGCGGGCACTTCCACGCCCGCCTTGGTTGCCAACTCAGTCACTTTCGCCGCCAGTGTCTTCGTGTCGCCGAGGCGGCAGGCCGTGGCGATGACAGTTTCGTCCCACGCGGTGACCACACCTGCGGGGCAGAGTTTGTCGTTGATGAATTCTTCGAGGGTCATGATTTTGTCTGGTTTTTAAGGTTCTCAATGTCCGTCGAGGGTGAATTCATCATCCCACACTTCGATCTGTTTGCCGGAGCCGCATATCTCGGCAGTCCATTTGTCACCGGAGCGTTCGATGAGGACGATGTTCCGGTAACCGTTGTACGGCGTTTCGAGGGTGGCCTGTCGGCCTTCCGATTCATTCATGATTCAGATGTTTTGTGGTTTCGGATGCTTTCGATTATCTCACCGATCGGGAATTCCACTGTGTAGAACTCCTCGCCCGAGTGTTTGCCACAGGCTTGGTAGCGACCACAGCCACCCGGGTAAATAACCATTTTACGGCAGTCCAAACGGTTCTCGGGAGTGTCGAACGTCTCTTCTTCTCCATTTTCGAGTTCGACGAATCCCCACTCCCTGCCATCCGGCAGCACTTTTACGATTTTGTCATCATTGTCCGCATAGAACTCCGCACTCCCGTCCCAATAATTGAGTGACAAAAAGTCGGTCGCATCGCGAAAGGACATCACGGCGTCCAATCGTTTCGTCATCCGTTCCCTCCAGCTTTCGTCGCATGAGACGATGGCGAAATCGCAGCTGTCCCATTCGCTGTTCGTGTACGCCTTGACCAAAATATGGTTCGCAGGCTGTTCAGATAGTTTCATATAAATGATTTGGTTAAGGGGAGCTAACCGTACTGTCCGCCCCCCGGCTAATATTTGTTGTGCCGCCGTCACGCCGACAACCGTTCGGGTACCGCCATCTGTTGCGGCTGCCTGAAGGCGATGAACCGCTCCAGCGTGTCGGCGAAGGCGAGGTTCTGCGGCACGAGGGTCGGTATCTCGGCACGCTCGGGTTTGTAATACTCGGTCGCGATGTTGTACAGGTTCCACGCCGTCAGCACAGGCTTCTCCTGCATCTTCACCAACACGTCCTCGGTGAATGAATTGATCTGCGTCTGGTTGAGCGGGTAGGTGCCCACACGGGAACTGAGCCGCCTGTCGGAGCTGTCGTGCGCCACGCGCAAAACTGTCAGCAGGCCGACGTACATGTAAATATCCTGCTCGGTGACGGGCGTGTTCTTCATGCGCAGGATGCGCTCGCGGTCGGCTGTCATCTGTACCTCGAACCCGCTCAACCAGCCGTCGATGGTGGCAAAGAACGCTTCGAACGACACCTTGTTCCTGCCGTAGGTCGCCACCGTCCGCTCGGGCGAGAGGATGCACTGGTTGTGGCACATCCGAACGCACGGGCCTATGGCCGCCTGCATGCCGTCCTGATGGTAGGTCAGCACGAGGGTCGTGGTCAGCTCGTCCGTCTCGAAATCGCGGATGCGGATCGTGGTGAAAATGCGCCGCAGGATGTGCGCCTCGACCGCCTTCTCGCCGTAGTGGGCCTCCTGCTTCTTGAGCACCGCCACCCCGGGCTGATGACGACTGTTGTTCTGCGCTGCGAAGATCTCCTCCAGCGCGTAATTGAGGTTGTGGTGCCGGCAGAGGTCCATTGTCCGTTCGATGGCGTCGAAGTGGTAGATGTCGCGCATCGGGTTGCCGTCGGGGCCGTCCTCCTGATGGGTGCGCTTGAGGGTGTCGAGATTCATCACCTCCACCCGGTTGTTCTGAAAGTCGAACGCCTGTCTTTGAGGCATCGGTTCCGTCATGTTGCTGATTGCTTCGTTCATGGTATTGGTTGTTGTTTGAGGTATATGAAAAATGAAGGCCGGACTTATTCGCCCTGCCCCGCTGACTGTTCGATCTGTCGTGCGGAGAGTATCCGCGTTTCGGGATGCGTGCCGAACTCCCAATTTCTGACGTGCATGCCATTGGAAGTGTGGATGTCGCCGCCGATCACGAACCCGCAGTCGCGCCGGGCGATCTCTTCGGCTTGTTGCTTGCTCTCGGCCTTGATTTCATACCAGCCCTCGAACGTGTACCTGACCTTGACCTTAAACTTGTCCATCGCCGTCGAGTTTTACGAATATGACTTCCTTCCCGTCGGCGCGGTGCCTGCCGTCGCAATGGGGATGTTTGCATGACGGCCTGTTCTCGAACCAGCAGTCGTTGCAGGCCAGTTCGTTGCGGTCGGGAGCGACGGTGAGCGTAACGCCCTCATGCTCGAACGTCGATCCGAGCGGGTAATGGTTGGTATTCATGATCTTAAGATTTAGTAGTTAAGCGGAAATTCTATTGTTGTCATTCAGTGAGGTGCTTATCGTTACCGTCAGTTGATGACGGCGGGATGCCTGTAACGGTCTTCGCACAGCAGCGCCACATGTTTGACTTCAAGAACTTTGTTGCGGAAACATGCCTCGCTTCCGAACTCCATGCGCTGCCACAGCGTGAAACTGTAATCGGCATAAGACCATTTGAACCAGCCCGACAGACGGCGATACTCCTTGCCGATGTCGTGTTTCCGCAGCAGGCGGTCAAGCTGGGCGACATCCTTAGAGAGAAGTATCAGGTTCAGTATCTCCACGAAGGCCTGACGGGCGCAGGCGTCGACGGGCTGAACAGGGGATTCAAAGTTGATAAGCATGGTTCTGTTTCAGTTATAGTTGTCGTCGAATATCTCCACCTGCCCGAAGCCCAGCCCCAGCAGCAGGTGTAGCGGTGTCGGCAGCAGCTCGATGAAGGGATTGTCGTCCGACGGCTCCGCCATCTCCGGGACGGGTGCCTCACAGGTGGGCGGGACATGATCCTGATACCGCATCGCGAGCATCATCGGGTCATCGGAGCGGATGTCGTGCCCGTTGTCGGTACACCACCGGCTGAAGGAACCGATGGTGTCTCGGTCGAGCATCTGGAGGGCGTCCCTGATCTCGAAGATGTTGGGGCATAGCCACCTCTCGTTGATCAGCAGGTCGGGGATGCCCCACCACTCGGAATAGACGTATTCGGGGTTATCCTCCTCGAACCAATTCCCGCAGTCGGTCGTGAACTCGTCCATAGTGGTGTAGTCCGCCAGATAGAACCGATTGCCGTTGCCTGCGCCCGACTCAATGGAGAACACCGTGTCCACGAATACCTCGGCTTCGGAAAGATATTTCAGGCTCCCGTTCATTCCGAATCCTCCATCGAATCGAGGTACTCCGCGATAATGTCCCCGTGGCAGGGATGCGGCTTGCAGAAGCACCCTAGCGTTTTACCCTTCAGCGCGTGGATGTGCTGCTTGAATTCGGGGTCATCCTCAAGCCGTTGGTAAAAATATCCCCGGTATTTCTCCAATGAGGCGCCCCGTGGTTCTCCCGGCCCCAGCCGGAACGGATTGCCAAAATATCCATCCTTACCCTTGCCCGCACGTCCGATGTAAACATCGTAGCGGTGGCCAAGCGCAATGTTCACTACTTTCGTCTTGCTCATATCGCAATCGATTAATTATTAAAACAATAAGATTTGTTCGTGTGTTTCATTTTCAGAGGGCGAGCCTGCACGGGTCGCGGACAGTCAAGGTTTGGGGCGAAAATACCGGAGCGCAAAGCGCGAGGATGATTTTCGCTCCAACCTGCGGCGGGGGCCAACGGCCCCCAGACCTTGACGGGCCGAAACAAGACCCGTGCTACCTTGCCCTCTGAAATAAACACACGGGCGGGGCTGACCTCGCCTGCACCCATAAAAGTGGTTCTGATTTTTGCATCTGCGAAAAAAAACAATAAAATCGCAATCAAATTCGTTTGCATTGTGTATCTTTGTAGCGTAGAGTATAATTATGAATCGGAATATCGAACCATACAAGGGGATTCATCCCGGCAGGATTATCGACCGCGAGCTGAAAAAGCGCGGTACGAGCCAGCGCTCCATTGCCGCTGCGATCGGAGAGCATTCACAGAACCTAAATGCCGTGATAACCGGCCGCCGCAGGCTGACGATTGAGTTGGCATTGCGGTTGGAGAATGCCTTGGGAATGGAAGAAGGATTCCTGCTTGCCTTGCAGGCGTATTATGATATCGCTGAATACAAGCACAGGCAGGCCGCCGGTTCCGTTTCGGGGCGGCCAGATGTCCGGCGCGGCCTGTTTTGGGATACCGATTTCGACCGACTCGATTTCGGAAGATACCGGGGCGCCGTTATTCAGCGGGTACTCGAACGGGGAAGCAACGCCGAAATTGCCGAGATCGCCCGTTTCTACGGATTGGAGTTGTCTGAACTGGATGGTTACAAGCCGACTAATTCCTACCGGATAAACTCTGCCGCCGGACAGCAGACCAACCGATAACCACGTATGGCACTGAACTACCGGACCGTAACCCCTCTTTTGAGAAGCACCCTCGAAACGTTGATGGCCGAGCCTCTTTTCGCACCGTTCAGGCTTGTTGGCGGCACGAACCTTTCGTTGCGTTTCGGCCACCGCCTGTCCGATGACATAGATATGTTTACCGATGCGGAGTACCGGAGCCTCGACTATCGTGTTTTTGAGGATTACCTCAAGAAGAGATTCCCGTACTATTACTGCATCGATGATTCTTCTATCGTCGGCTTCGGCAGGGGATATTATGTCGGGAATTCCAAGGACGACTTCGTGAAGGTCGATTTGATGTATGCCGACCCTTTCCTGTCCGAACCGGAAATGATAGACGGCATACGCATGGCAAGCGTGGAAGATATTGCCGCCATGAAGCTGAATGTCATATCGCGAGGCGGACGCAAGAAAGATTTCTGGGATCTGCACCATTTGTTGTCGCTTTATTCGATTCCGCAGTTGCTGTCCTTCCATGCCGAACGGCATCCGTGGGAACACGACGAAAAAGAACTGATGTTCAAAATCGTCGATTTCACAGCCGCCGACGATATGCCCGACCCGCGTTGCTTGATGAACAAAAAATGGGATGACATTAAACTCGATATCATCGAAAAAATCACCGATCTTACGAATAAATAACGTTTTTACGCCGCTATTCTTTGGCTTCCCCACGAGACGCGGACGTTTCCCTTCTCGTCGAGGGTTTTGATGAGCAATGATTCGATGACCGACATCGAGATGTCAAACTCGTCGAAAATGTCCGACTGCTCCCTGACCTCGCCCGACTTGATGAACTCGTTCAGTCGTTCCTTGGTCAGCACGAGCGCCATCAGGTTCTGCTCGATAGAATCGAGGTAGCTCACGAAGTGGACGTTGGTGCGCTCTTTCGAGTCGAGGCGGATGAACCGGAAGTAGAACTGCTCCATTTTCGGGATGTTCCACTGGAGCGATTCGAGGATTACCTCGTTGCAGGTAGGGATGTTGGCCGATGACTTGAGGCTCTGCTGTGTGCAGATCAGAATCCCGTTGATGGTAGCCTCGAACTGCCTAATGATCGTCTCGCGCCGCCTGAATGTCACATCGCCCCGAATGACGAACAGCGGCCGGTCGGGGAACTCCTCCTCTATGTGTCGTTTATACATGTCGAGCGTTTCAAGGGTGGTGCAGCCTATGGCGACCTTGCCTGGCATACCGTGCAGCATGTCGGCAATGTAGCTCACCTTGCCCGGGTACGGATCGCCGAAATATCCCTCAATGGCGTTGGGCACGGAGCAGGCTTTGATAAGCAGCTTTATCTGGCGCATCATCCGCAGCGCCGCCTCTTTTTTGGCGTCGCCCGTGTTGTTATAATAAAGCTCGCATATCCGGCAGAACTCCTGCATGATGATACGAAACACCTCCCGCTCCCCGGGGTGGGGTTCTACCGAGTGGGTATGCACGTCGTACTTCTCGCCCGCAAACTCCTTGAATTTTCTGGTAATAATGGTCTTCGAGATAATGTCGAACAGATGGTCTTTGTTGTAGACGTCCTGGTTCTGTTTCTCAATACCGAATACCGACGCTTTGCCGGGACAGAAGCATTTTTTGAATAGAATGTGTCCTCGGTGGGCAGGGAACGGCATTCCGTAATACGGGTTGTCTCCACCCTCGATTTCCTTTGTCTCCCTGTCCTGAGAGTAGGCGGTATCGCACAGGCACATCATATTCACGGAGTTATTGTAGAGTAACTCCATTTGCGAGTATAGTTCGGCGATATAGTTTCGGGTGGTGGTTCCGGTAGCCAACGCTTTATACTTCACGCGGCGGAATGCGTCGAGTACGGCCATTGTGCGCTCGGCGTTCGGGTTAGTGATCTCGTCCGACTCGTCGAAGATAAGGGCCACCTTCTGTGAGCGCATCTTCATTAGACGATACAGTCGCCGTTTGAACTTGCCGACCATAGAATTGGAGACTACGATGAAACACCCCTCCGGTATGTTGTCGAAATCGCTGAGCTTGCGTAGCGTGATGAAATTCACTCTGTTCATTCGCAGGAATGTCTCCCACGTCAGGTTGGTGGCGATGGCGGGAGCAAGGATGACAACGTTCTTGACCTTACCCGTTTCCATCAGCCACCGCGCCTTTGTGAACACCGCCGCCGTCTTGCCCGACCCCTGTTGCCAGTTAAGCAGATAGTGGTCTTTCTGGAATGTGAGATTGATGTCGCTCTTCTGCAATTCGGTGAACCGGCACTCATCGCCGTCCTTGTTGACGAACGTAGCCTTGTCGAGATAGTGGGCGAACGTAGGGGCGGGCTCCATTTCCGACCACTTCATACTCTGACGTTTATACTGCTGCTGCTTGCGGCGGATGAGTTTTCTGGCAGATTTTATCTGAGCCAACTGTTTGACTGTCGGAACCTCGATGTCGGGGAGCGTATCGAGTCCCGAGACCAGATCGTACATGGCGACATATTTATTCGGTATTTTGTCCAACAGCCTCGGAGCGTAGGCTTTCAGTTTGAAGCCGTAGTTTGTTTTGACCAACGCCACCTCCTTACGCGGCACGATGT
The DNA here is from genome assembly GCA_031285485.1 of Alistipes sp. Lineage (GTDB taxonomy): Bacteria > Bacteroidota > Bacteroidia > Bacteroidales > Rikenellaceae > UBA940. The sequence continues at coordinate 2,870 of JAITWC010000113.1, read as the reverse complement.
ACTGGTTACGGATGTACCGGTAAATGACGCCCAACACTTTCGCCGGGGTCAGCTTATTCTGCTCCCAACGCTTATACTCCTCGTTGGTACAGCCGACTGGCGGCCGCTGGTTACGGAATTTGGTAGCCAGGGCCACCGCCTTGTCGTGATGCTTGCGCAGGCGGGGGTGGGCCTTGAGTTCGTAGAGGTATTTCGCCAGCCTGTACTCGAACCGCTCCAACTCTTCGTCGTCGATCGAGGTCGCCTCGCGCAGCAGTTTGATCCTGACGTTCGATTTTACAGCCTGCGCCTTGACTATCCGTTCTCGCAGCTTATCCCACGACAGAAACTCGTCGTCCCTGTACGGATTCATCTCGATATGCCGGGACTCGCGCAGAAAGACCATTACTTTGGTCTTGAAATTATCCACACCGACAGAGGCGAAAGCGTCCGCCGCGAGTTCGGCTTGGCCTATAAAAGAAAAATTGCGGTCGATGGCCGCAATCTTCGTCTTCTCCCAAAACTCACTGGCAAGGAACGTTTTCGGAACTATCATCATCAGAATCCCCGCCGGGTTGAGCACCTCGTGGGCTTTGGTCATATAGTAGAACTGCGACAGCTCCCCGTCGAACTTCAGATTGAACGGCGGGTTGCCAATAACAGCGTCGAACCGCTGTTCGGGGCGATACTGCACGATGTCGCACTTTTGCAGGTTGGCCTCGGGGTATAGGAACCGCGCCACATTGACCGCGTTGCCGTCCACGTCGAACCCGTAAGCGTTGTGCCGGTTGGGGAGCCAGTTGAAAAAGTTGCCCATCCCGCAGCACATGTCGAGTATCATCTCTGTGGATTCGGGCGCCAACAGTTCCACCATATCGCGGCAAACGGTGTGGGGTGTGAAGAACTGTCCCATCTCCAACTCTTTCTTCGCCTCGGCGTAGTCGTGATAGTTGGCGTAGTCATCCCGGCAGAGGCCGTGCAACCCGCCGATGCCCGTGTAGCAGTTGTATACCGCCTCGGGTGTAATTGTATTGTCGGCGGTATCTATGGCGAACAGTATCTTTTCGTTTACCTCGGCACGTCTGTCCTGAGGGATGGCCTGGGGAATTATCTTGTAAGGTGTCATTGCGATATGAGTTTATTCGTCATCGACTTGTGTTTTAAAGGTGTCGAGCCTCAGTTTCTTCCAACACCGCTCGGCGGCAACCGCATCCTTAAACTTCACATTGAGGCGTCCGTTCTTGAAGAATTTGAACGCAATTCCGTCGCCGATCCCGAAGGGATACCATTCGGAGGTATCGACTTTATGACTGTCGAAACAGAGGATATTCCGAGAACTCCCGCTCAGCACCCCCGCCACGCCGAAACCGATCCCCTCGCACAGCCTGTTCAATTCGTTTGTATAGTTGTAGTGAAGGTGATTGGTCTTGTTCAAGTCCCAATAGAACGGGTCGAAATAGAGCAGGTCGGGAAAAGTGATCCTGTCGCCTTTCAACTCCGCCTTGAGTTTACCGCCGTAACCCCGCGCGACGATTTTGTGAAAACGCTTCAGCAGTTCCTCTTCGGCCGTTTCCCGGAACCCCTTGCCGCCCAAGTGGCCGATAACCTGATCGACATAGGTCTGATACTCAGGCAGGAAGCCCATAAAGAACTTCTCATCATCAAAGTATGGCTCAGGAACCGACACACCATACTTTTTGTTGAAGTGGCGGACTATATCATTCCCGAACGCCTCCACCGCCTTGCCGTAGAGTTTAACCACGTCGTCGATCGAATCGAAGGGCAAAAACTCGAACTCAGTGTAATCCTCCCGCTCTCCGTTGTGATATATACTGCGGAGCTTGTGTTTCTCGATCGAGCCATTCTCGGCATAGATCACATTGTGGCTCTCGCGGTACCGCTCAGCGTTGGCCGTGAACAGACCGTACCACCAACGGAGCTGGCAGAGTGTCGTATACAACCGCTCCTGCCGCGTTTCGCAGAACTCGCGGTCCTCGGCGGCGATCTTCTCCTCGTTTCGGACCGCCACCCCCATAATCGACGAAAGCAGGTCGGGAGTCCCGCCTGCCTGTGCTTGTGTGTTCATAGTATTGAGATTTAAGAGTTGTTCTGATTTTTGTATCCCGGGCCGTTCTTCAATCGGTACAACGGTAAATCACCTATGGCCTTGGGAAAATTGGGTTCGTCCCGGCCGACGGCGTTCCAGCACTTTCCACACAGGCACTTGTCCCTGTCGGCCAAAGATTCAGCATGGAACATCCAACTCTTGTCGATGAACCTGCCACAATGACGGCACACGGCGCCGTCGAGCATCTCGTAATAGCGCACATGGTCGCCGGGAACGTAATACAGCCGGTTGCCCGTTTGCCAATAGATCTCCGTTATCGAGCCCTCTGGCCATTCGTCCGGCAATCCGGCGATAACGTTCCACTGCGCATAGGCGCCGTCCGGTCGGCGCACACGCTGGAAATAGATTTTCATATCCTGAAACTTTGATAAATTATGCTGTCTTGAGGGGCCGTATCGCCCGTATCGCAGGCAGAACCGGCCGCGTCCGGCCCGCGCAGGGTTTTCGGGGAAAATACCGCAGGCGCCCGACGGGCGGCGAGGATGATTTTTTCCGAAACCGAAGGCCCCGACCTTGCACGGGCCATCGGGGACGCGGACGAACTTCGCCTGCGGATACGGACGGTACGGCTCATTCGGGACGGCTATGTCCTGTCGCCCGAGAGCCACACCAGGATATCGTCGGTGCGGAAAATGAGATGCTTACCGATCTTGCGGTGGGGGATCTTTCGCGCCCGTACCAGTTTATATATCTGGCTTTTGGATATACGGCAGTTGTGCCGCCGCAAGAAATCCAACAATCCGTCCATATTCAGGTAGCCGGG
>JAITWC010000143.1 GCA_031285485.1 Alistipes sp. | reverse complement strand
GTTGGCAGTGAAGGATCATCCGGCCAATCGGCACGACGGCAAGGAGGCATTCGATGTGCTCAGCCGCCTGAAGTCGGAGTTCAAACGAATGAAAACGATTTATGCCGACGGCGGATATCGTGGTGATTTGAATGACATTGTGAAACGAGAGTTGAAATACTCATTGAAGATTACGCTTCGGAAGGACAAATCCAAAGGGTTCAAACCGTTGCCCAGGCGTTGGGTTGTGGAGCGGACGTTCACATGGTTCGAGTCCTCGCGACGGCTGAGTCGAGAGGACGAGTTTCACACCAGACATTCCGAAAACATGATATACCTATCTCAGATAAATCTGATGATCAAACGATTATACTAATGAAAATTCAAACAACATCTAAAAATAATCATTGGATTTTGGAAACAGTTCCTATGTTTGAAATCTGAATGAGAGGGAGCAAAAAATAAGCTATACGGTTTTGGTTAATTTTGTTTTGGCACAACAAAGTTTACACGCCCGACAGCGAACCGCTTGAGATACATTCCTTGATAAGACTTAAGAACTCGATAACGAAAGACACGGCGCGGCAAATGCGTGGCTACGGGAGGCGCAGACCCTCACACCGGGCGGCCGCCGGGCCATAGACATCCCGATCGGGCATCCGGAGGGTTTGCATCGGCTGACGCAAGGGGTTTTTCGGTCGATTTTGCCGTTGCCACCTTGGTGGCAACCACCAAACGCAGAACGGAACATGTCAACGGCGTCGCGTGATAGAGAAACGCTCCTTCCGGTAGACGGATTTTTATCGAGTTTTTGAGCCATACGGACAGTAGCGGTAACAATAAAATTTTAACCGAAAATAAACCATCCGATTTATTCGGATTTTAACTGGAAAATTTATTATGGGAAAGAAGAGTTTGATTTCAATAACCGATTTCACGAAAGACGAGATCCTGCGCGTAATGGAAATTGCTGCCGAGTTCGAACACGATCTTTCCGGCGGAGGTGTTCGAAGTCGCGGCCTGCTGCAAGGGAAAGTCATCGCAACGCTCTTTTTCGAGCCCTCGACCCGCACTCGATTGAGTTTTGAAAGCGCGATCAATAGACTGGGGGCCAGCGTGATAGGTTTCTCAGACGTGACAAACACCAGCGTCTCTAAGGGAGAAACATTGCACGATACGATCTCCGTGATTTCGAATTATTGCGACATGATCGTGATGAGGCACACGCTCGAAGGGGCGGCGCGCTACGCAAGTGAAGTGGCGCGGGTTCCGGTCGTGAACGCGGGCGACGGAGCCAACCAGCACCCTTCGCAGACGCTGCTCGATCTTTATTCAATTAAGAAAACACAAGGGCGGCTCGACGGACTAAAAGTGATGATAGCGGGCGACCTAAAATACGGACGCACAGTGCATTCACTATTGGAAGCGCTCTCGCATTTCGATACTGAATTTGTTTTTGTCTCGCCGCCCGAACTTCGGATGCCCGTGGAGTACCGCACACTGCTCGACAAGAAGGGGCTGAAGTACAGCGAACTCACTGAACTTGACGGCTACCTCGATGACATCGATATACTCTACATGACGCGCATACAGAAAGAGCGATTTAACGACCCGATGGAGTATGAGCGAGTCAAGAATGCTTATGTGTTGCATGCGGCAATGCTTGCAGGATCACGAGATTCGATGAGGATTTTACACCCGCTGCCACGTGTCGGCGAGATAGCGGCTGACGTCGACGACAGTCCGCACGCATACTACTTCTCGCAGGCTGAAAACGGTGTGTATGCGCGAATGGCGATAATTTGCTATCTGCTGGGAACTGTAAAATAGATAAAACGACACCCTTATGGCAACTCTCACAACAAGGCATCTGGGCGCCCTGCGCACCGAAATCACACATTTGCAGTCGGGCAACACCGTCACCACCGACGCACCGACCGACAACAACGGCCGCGGCGAGTTCATCTCGCCCACCGACATGGTGGCCGGGGCGCTCGGCAGCTGCATGCTCACGCTGATGGACATGGCCGCCGCCCGCATGGGCATCGACATGGCCGGCACCACGCTCGACATAACCAAAGTGATGGCCGCCGACCCGCGCCGAATAGCCGGGATCGAGATCGAGGTGCGGTTCCCGTTTGCCGCCGACAAAAAAACCCGCACGATCATCGAACGTGCGGGCAATACCTGTCCCGTGGCCAGGTCGCTCCACCCCGACCTCCGACAGACGGTGACCTACAACTACCGCGAAGACTGACGGGCTACACCCCGCTGAAGGCGCTGAAACCTCCGTCGACGGGCAGCACGGCCCCGGTGATGAAGCCGGCGGCGGGGCTGCACAGGAACTGCACGGCGCCGTTCAGCTCGGCAATGTCGCCGAAACGTCCCATCGGGGTCTTGGCCAGCACCTTCTTGCTGCGGTCGGTGAGCGAGCCGTCGGGGTTTATGAGCACGGCACGGTTCTGGTCGCCGATGAAGAATCCGGGAGCGATTGCGTTGACGCGCACCCCCTCGCCATATTTCATAGCCATCTCTGTGGCGAGCCACTGCGTGAAATTCGCCACGGCCGACTTCGCCGCCGAGTAGCCCGGCACGCGCGTGATGGCCGAGTATGCCGCCATCGACGACACGTTGATGATCACCCCGCTCTTCTGCCGCGCCATCACCCGCCCGAACACCATCGACGGATAGACCGTGCCGTTCATGTTGAGGTTCGTGACCTTTTCCCACTCGGCCACGGGCATGTCGAAGAACTCCGCGTCGGGCGCGAGCGTTCCGCCCGGAGTGTTGCCGCCAGCGATGTTGAGCAGGATGTCGACGCGTCCCCACTTCGCCACCACATCGGCGGCCACCTTTTCGAGGCTGGCCACGTCGAGCACGTTACCCACGATGCCTATCGCCTCGCCGCCGCCGGCGGTGAGTTCGGCCACGCGGGCCTCCAACTGTTCGGGGCGGATGTCGAGCGCCGCCACGCGGGCCCCGGCCTCGATGAAACTTCCGGCGATGCTGCCTCCGAGCACACCGCCCGCGCCGGTTATCACGGCGACTTTTCCTTTAATGCTGAATTGTTCGTTCATATCAGATCGTTGTTTATTTCATTCCTTACCGTTGCCATCACGCCGTCCATCTGCGCGAGGGCGAACATGCGTCCGTAGAATCCGTAGCCGGGGTTGTAGCCCCCCTCGGCGTCGCCCAGCATGTTGCGTCCGTGGTCGATGCGCATCGGCAGCGCCGGCGCACCCTGTTTCTCGAATATCCGGGTAAGCTCTATCAGGTGTCCGCGTCCGGCGAGGTGCGACGCCTCGATGAAGTTGCCGTTGTCCAGCACCTCGGTGCTGCGCAGGTGGACGAACTTCACCCTCGGTGCGAACCGTCGGGCCATCTCCACCACGTCGTTGTGTGCGCCCGCGCTTAGCGATCCGGCGCAGAAGGTGAGGCCGTTCGACGGATGGTCGACTGCCCGGAGTATCCACTCGATGTCCCCGGCCGAGGTGACTATGCGCGGCAGGCCCAGCACCTGCACGGGGGGATCGTCGGGGTGGACGCACATGCCGATGCCGTACTCCTCGCACACGGGCATGATCCGCGACAGGAAACAGCGCATGTTCTCGCGCAGCGCGTCGCGGTCGATGCCGTCGTAGAGCGACAGCAGCCGCCGGAAGATGGCCACGGGATTCTTGTCGCCCTCCTTGATGTTGCCGTGCACGAACCCCTGCGTCTTGACGATTATCGAGTCGATCAGGTCGTCCTTTTCAGCCTGTGTGATCGTCCTGTCGAGTCTCTTCACGGCCTCCATTTCGGCGTCGGTGTAGTCGGCCTCGGCGCCCGCGCGCTCAAGGATGCGGCAGTCGAAGTAGGCGAACCGCGCGCGGTCGAAGTAGAGCGACGATGTGCCGTCGTCCCACGGTTTGGCCAGGTCGGTTCGGATCCAGTCGATCACCGGCATGAAGTTGTAGCACACCGTTTTGACGCCCGCCTTGCCGAGGCTCGCGAGGCTCTCGATGTAGCCTTCGATGAGCCGGCCGGCATCGGGGCCGCCGTACTTGATAGCCTCGCTTACGGGCAGGCTCTCCACCACCGACCAGTGAAGTCCGGCGGCGGCGATAAAGTTAGTCATTTCGTCGACCTTTTCGGGCGTCCACACCTCCCCGGCCGGCACGTCGTGCAGCGACGTCACGATCCCTTCCACGCCGATCTGTCTGAGCATCGGCAGTGTGATCCTGTCCTTCGGCCCGAACCATCTCCAAGTTTTTTCCATGTGTTTTTCCAATTATCAGTTAAAATCGTTCTGTCTTCGTTGCGCCCGGGAGCGCAAGTCACTTTTTGGTCTCGTTCGGGGTTGCGCCCGGGGGCGCAACCCGCGTTCCCACCCGCCGAGCTATTCGAACGGGTAGCGCAATCCCCAGTCGGCCCTCACCCCGTCCATGAGGCGCATTACGCGCAGCGTCTCGGCGTGGGGCATGAACGGGGTCTCGATCCGCCCGGCGCGGATGGCGTCGACAGCCGCCCGCACCTGGTACTCGAATCCCGTGATCTGCGCCGGTGCGTCGTACCGCGCCACGGGGCGGTAGTCGAAGTCGTACACCGTGATGCTCGCGGGGTTGTTGATGTTCTCCACTATGAGGAACCCCCTGTCGCCCGCCACCGTTCCCTGCCGGTCGGTCCTGGCGGTGAGCGAACTGCTCAGCAGCGCCATCTCGCCGCCGGGGTAGCCGAAGGCGATGCTGTTCTGGCCGTCCACGCCGCTCGCGAGCCGGGTGCAGGTCGAGGTGACGGCGGCCGGGTCGCCCGGAAAGATCATCGCCGCGAAGTTGACCGTGTACACCCCCAGGTCGAGCAGCGCGCCGCCCGCCAGCGCCGGGTTCCACATCCGCTCCATCGCGGCGTTGGGGTAACCGAGGTTTGCCGTCACCATCCGCGGGGTGCCGATGTCGCCCCGCGCCACGATCTCCTGCATGGTGCGCGTCAGCGGCATGTAGCGCGTCCAGATCGCCTCGGCGACGTAGACGTTTCTCCTTGCCGCCAGCGCCAGCACCTCCTCCGCCTCGCGGGCGTTAACGGTGAAAGGCTTTTCGCACAGCACCGGTTTCCCGGCCTCGATGCACTTCAGCGCGTCGCCCCGGTGCATCGGGTGGGGCGTGGCGATGTACACCAACTCCACACCGGGGTCGGCCAGCATCGCCTCGCACGAGTCGTAAGCCCTTTCGGCGCCCCACTCGGCGGCGAACGCCCCGGCCGTCTCCCGCCGCCGCGACACCACCGCGCGCAGCCTCGCCCCCTCCATGTCGCGCAGGGTGTGGGCCATTTTGCGGGCTATCCCTCCCGTTCCTATGATCGCTACTCCGAACGCCATGATCAGCCGACCGTTATTATGGTGCCGTCGGGGTTGTAGGTCAGCTCAGCCACCTTCATGCTGCGCAGCCACGTGCGGCCTCCGGAGGGAGCGCTGTCGTGGTGGAACAGCCACCACCTGCCTTTGTGCTCGACTATGCTGTGGTGCGTCGTCCAACCGACCACCGGATTGAGGATCACTCCCCGGTAGGTGAACGGGCCGTAGGGGTTGTCGCCCATCGCGTAGCACAGCAGGTGGGTGTCGCCCGTCGAGTAGGAGAAGTAGTACTTGCCGTTGTGTTTGTGCATCCACGACGCCTCGAAGAACCTGCGCCCGGTGTCGCCCGCGGTGAGGGGCTTGCCGTGTTCGTCGAGGATCACAAGGTCGCGCGGCTCCTCGGCGAACTGCAACATGTCATCGCTCAAGCGCGCTATTTTCGCACACAGCGCGGGCTCGCCGTCGGCCGGAAAAGCCTCCGCGGCCAGCGCCTTGTTGTCGCGGTAACGCTGCAACTGTCCGCCCCAAAGTCCGCCGAAGCAGATGTAGTACCCGCCGCCCTCCTCGAACACGCACGGGTCGATGCTGTAACTGCCGCGGATCGGGTCGCCCTGTGCCGTGAAAGGCCCGGCGGGCGAGTCGGCGGTCGCCACCCCGAGGTGGAAGACGTCGTTCCTGTCCTTGAGCGAGAAGTACATGTAATATTTCCCGTTCTTGCGCGCCACGTCGCTGTCCCACAGTTGGCGTCCGGCCCAGGGGATGGTATCGGTCGACAGCACCACGCCGTGGTCGGTGACGGGGCCGCCCGCCTCGTCCATCGAGAAGACGTGGTAGTCGCGCATGTTGAAGTGGTCGCCGTTGTCGTTCTCGGGAATGCCGCTCTCCCGGTCGTGCGAGGGGTAGATGTATATCTTGCCGTCGAAGACGTGCGCCGAGGGGTCGGCCATGTAATCCCCGGGCCACAGGTACTTTGCCTTTTCCATATTCGTGGTTTATTTTATTTCCCCCGCCATGTTCGCAATGTCCCACACCACCGGTTTGGCGCCGTATTGGCGGTCGAACAGCAGCGGATAGTCGGTCCGACCCGGCATGGGGAAGTCGTTTTTCCACGACGTCGCGTCGGTCACGCCCCACAGCGTCACCCGCGACACCACGTCGTCGCGTTCGAGGAACAACCTGAACAGCTCGCCCATCCGTGCGTTCCACTGTTCGCTCACCTCGTTCGAGATCGCGCTCGTGAAGGGGTTCATCGCCTCACGGTAACCCACGGTGTCGGCGATGTTGGCGCCTCCCGCACCGCCCCTCCGGGTCGGGGACGGCAGGGCGCTCATGTCGAGTTCGGTGATCATCACCTTCACACCCGCCTTACCGTAGGCGTCGATCGCCGCGCGGTATTCGTCGACGGTGGGGGAGTTCATCCCCACGTGGCCCTGCATTCCCACGCCGTCGATCCTCAGCCCGCGGGCCTTCAGCTCGCCCACCAGCTTCACGATGGCGTCGCGCTTGCCGGGAAACCACTCGTTGTAGTCGTTGTAGTAGAGTTCGGCGTCGGGGTCGGCTTCGTGGGCGAACTGGAACGCCAGAGGGATGAAATCCTCGCCGATGATCCTCACGAACCTGCTCTGGCGATAGCTGCCGTCCTCCATGATGGCCTCGTTCACCACGTCCCATCCCCTGACGCGCCCCTTGTAGCGGCCCACCACGGCGTGGATGTGGCTTCTCATGCGTTCGATCAGCACCTCGCGCGAGACGTCGTTGCCGTCGGCGTCGGTGAAGAACCACGACGGCGCCTGCGAATGCCACACCAGACAGTGGCCGGTGATCCACATTCCGTGTTTCTCGCCGTACTCCACGAACCGGTCGGCGTCGTTCCAGAAGAACTCGCCCTCGCGCGGCTGCATGGGGCCGCTTTTCATGCAGTTTTCGGGCACGATGGCGTCGAAATGGCGCACTATGATCGCGTCGGCCAGCGCGTCGCGTTCGTGGATGTGGTCGGCGCTCAACGCCGTGCCGATGTGGAACCTGCCGGTCAACGATTCCTTCAGTGCCGGGGCTTCTCCCCGGCCGGCGCCGGTGCCTGTGCCGCAGGCGGCCACGGTCAGTGCCGCAAATGCCGCAAATCCGGCCGCCGATACATGTAAACTCTTTTTCATAATGCGTAAAATTAATTAATTAATGTGTGTCGTTATCTCCGGTGCCCGTTGCGCGGATTGCGCAAGCGCCAAAACAACTTTTTTGCCCGTTGCGCGGGCTGCGCAAGCGCCAAAACAACTTTTTCGCCCGTTGCGCGGGCTGCGCAAGCGCCGAAACAACTTTTTTGCCCGTTGCGCGGGCTGCGCAAGCATCAAAACAACTTTTGTGCCCGTTGCGCGGGCTGCGCAAGCGCCAAAACAACTTTTTTGCCCGTTGCGCGGATTGCGCAAGTCGTGAATCGTGTCATTCGGTCGTCACCTCGGTTCGCCCGATCCGTCGCGCCGCGCCCTCTGCTCGATCTCGATGTTGATGCGGTCGATCACGTCGTCCTCAAGCTCGTACTTCGAGATGACGAACATCGCCACCAGCATCAGCATCGCCGGGATCACCGCCACAAGCCACAGGATGCCCTGCTCGGCAAAGGCCGACTGGGTGACGGCGTCGGTCTCGTCGAACTTCACGAACGCAAGCACGAATCCCGGCACAACCCCGCCGAGGGCCATGCCCGCCTTGAAAAATATGCCCGTCAGCGCGTTCACGATGCCTGATATGCGACGGCCCGTGGTGTGCTCGCCATAGGAAATTACCTCCGGAACGAGCGCCCACATGTAGCCCGTGGCTACGAGCACGCCCGTCGACCTGACGAACTGGGCCACCAGCACCAGCCACACCTGGGTCTTGAGCGCCGGAACCATCGAGATGGCGTAAAGCATCGCCATGCCGACGATCGCCACCGCCAGAAAGACGTAGAACATCTGTTTCTTGCCGATCCAGCGCTTGATGGCCGGTACCATCGGCATGAAAATGAACGCCGGAATCGAACCAAGCGCCGCGAACCACGGCAGGGCGTCGGGCGCCTGCACGTTGTATATCATGTAGTACGACCCCGCCGAGTTGCCGATGGCCATCATCGCGAAAGCCGTGATGAAAAAGAACGCAAGCACCCTGAGCGGACGGTTGCGCAGGAACTCCGTCCACAGGTCCGAGACCTTCACGTGCTCGGTGTCCTTCTCGTCCATCACCACACGCTCCCTGGTCTGAGTGTAGCAGAAGATGAGCAGCGCAAGGCCCGCCAAAGCGTAGATCGTCATCGTGACGAACCACGCGCCGCTGGCCTCCGCCGAGTTGATCCGCCCGTCGGGCGACAGGGTGCGCACGATCACCGGAATGCCGTAGGCCACCGCCAGACCACCGAGGTTAGCGAGAAACATCCGGGTCGAGGTGAGTTTCGTGATCTCGTCGGTCGAGCGGGTCAGCGAGGCGTTGAGCGCGCCGTAGGGCACGTTGATCAGAGTGTAGCACATCGACATTCCCACATAAGTGATGTAGGCGTAGAGCAGCGACCCCGAGAACCCGTTCCAGAAACAGAGAATGGCGAATCCCGTGAGCGGTATCCCACCCAGCACCAGATAGGAGCGGTATTTACCCAGCTTCGGATTGTGTTTGTCGACCCACGCCCCGACCAGCGGATCCCACACCACGTCCACCAGTCGAACGATCAGGAACATCACCGCGGCCGTGGCCGCCGGAAGTCCGAAAACGTTGGTGTAGAATATCAGCAGGTATTGGGCAACCGTCTGATAGATCAGGTTCTGGGCCAGGTCGCCCGACCCGAACCCGATGCGCTGCAACCACGAGAGTTTGTAGAACCCTCTCGCTTCGCCCGATGTTTGTGTGTGTGCTCCCATAGTTTGTCCGTATTGTTTTTATTGTGCGATGTTTAATTCGCCAGTGCCTCGAACGTCGAGGCGGGAATGCCGTCCCTGTCTCTCAGGTTGGCCTCCACCGGGTCGCCCGCCCAGGCGTAACGCACCCGCACGGGAGCCGTAACGGCCGGGTTCCACACCTTTACCGTGTTGCCTCTCAGCACCACGGCACGCGCGGGCCGATAGTTTCCGTCGGCCCCGGCGATCTCGAAACCGCCCAGCCGCACGTTGGGGTAGATGTCGGCCCCGACGCACAGGAATTCTACGATGGCGGCGCCATCCTCAACCCTCATACTCTCGAACAGCGGGCCGGTGCCGCCAACCCCCTGTTCGCCGAACACCACGCGGCGCGCTTCGAGGGCGAGACGGTGGGCGACGTCCTTCTTATTCATCGGGTGTATGTCGTTCCATTCGCCCGCGCCGAGTGTCGTGGCCATGCCCGTTGCGGGGATCCGCAGCGTCTGCCGCTGCACGTCCCTCATCTCTGCCCAGCCGTTGCCGTCGAGCATGTTGGGCAGTTGCACGTAGAGGAACGGCTTCTGCGGATCGTTCCACTCCCTGCGCCACCCTTCGATCAGATCGGCCATCATGTTGCGGTATTCGGCGGCGCGTCCGGCGTTAGACTCTCCCTGATACCAGAGGAATCCGCGGAGGGCATAGTTCCTGACCGGTGCCACCACGCCGTTGTAGAGTCCGGTGGGGGAGTTGTTCGACGGCCTCGGTGCGAAGTTTCCGCGACCCGCTCCGGTTCCGGCTCCTCCGGTGGTTCTCGGTATCTGCGCGCCGACACGGTATTTCCAGTCGCCGCTCAGGTCTATCTCCCAGCCCGGCCCGGCGGGTGCGGGGTCTCCGATCCTGTCGATCTGCTGTCCCCACGGATCTCGGCCGACGAAGAGTTTGTAGGGCTTCTGCTCCACGAATCCGCCGTTGCCAGAGTTGCTCGTCACGCGCGTTGCGATAACGTTGCGCCCCTCGCGCAGCACTCCCGCCGGTACGGGGTAGACCCGAGGCGGGTATTGATAGGTGATGTTGCCCACGAAAGTGCCGTTGACCCACGTCGAGTCGGAGTCTACTATCGTGCCCATGCGCAGCGTGGCGTTGCGGGCGACGGCCTGTTCGGCGGTGAGCGTCACCTCGCGGCGGAACCACATCGTGCCGGGCACGCGCTCCAACCCCTTCTCGCTCCAGTAGCCGGGCAGCGACATGGTGCCCCAATCGGAGTCGTCGATATCGGGACGGAACCAGCGGCCCACTCCGGGATCGTTGTCGTTCATCGGGTTCAACCGCGGGCGCGGAGCTGCGTTTGCAGCGGCTGCGTTGAGGCTGTCGAGGTATCCCGGACGCGAGAACATCTCCACCTGTGCCCACGGGGCTGGGTATTTCTGCATATACTCGGGGCTCATCCATGCCTCGATGGGCGTTCCCCCGACAGCGTTGTGGATCAGGCCCACCGGCACGCCGTTGTGTTCATACATCTCGCGTGCGAAGAACAGCGCCAGCACCGACAGATTGGATATCCTGTCCGCCACCGCAGGCACCCACTCGCCCGCCACGTCGGCCTCCTGCCGCCCGAAAGCGGTGCGGGTCTGCACGCGGAAATATCTGATGTTAGGGTAATTGAACGCCCTGATTTCGTCGGCGTAGAGGTCCATCACACGATAGACAAAGGTCTCCATGTTCGACTGACCCGAGCACATCCACACGTCGCCCACCATCACGTCGTGCAACACGATCTCCTCGCCTCCGCTCCTGTTTCCGGCCACGGTCAGAGTATACGGCCCACCGGGAGAGAGGGCGGGCAGTGAAATGCTCCATTCGCCCCCGCGGCCTGTCCGGGTGGAGTATGTTTTGTTTTGAAAAGTCAGTTTAACGGTCTCACCGGTGTCGGCCCATCCCCATACCTTAAGGGGTGTGTCTCGTTGCAATACCATTCCGTCACTCACGAGGCGCGGAAGTGTCACCCGGGCCTCGGAGGTAAAGATCGTGGCGGCCAGCGTCACCGCAAGGCAAAACGCCACTTTAAAAAGTTGTTTCATGTCGTTGGTTTAAGTTTATTCAGCAGGTGAAAGTCCTCGGAAGTCCGAAGTTCGCAGGGGTAGTCGCCCTGTCGAAATAATATCATCCGCCACAAAACGCAAAGGTAATAAAAAAAACAAACAGGGTTGCAGGTCTTGTGCGAACAATGTACCTGACAACCCTGTTTTGTTCCTGGAAATTAATTCAAACTAATCTAAAATCTGAAGGTTCGAAGTAAAACAGGAGGGAGGAGTGTCACCTCGCCGAGAGTGTTTCCACCCCTCTCTCCCGGTTCTCTAATTACTTTGGCTGGTAATATCCCGGGTTCTGGTAAGCCGCTTTCTCGGCTTCGGACAATCCGACCATAGCGTCGAGTTGACCGAGCGGAATCGGGCGCAGATAATATTGTTTGAGTATCTCGCGGGTATTTGCCTTGGCGTCGTGCCTGTCCTTGTCGGCAAGGAGGTAGGTTGCGCCGTACTCTTCCCATTTCTGGGTGCGGGTCAGGTCGTACCAGCGGTAGCCTTCGCCGTAGTACTCGCGCGAACGTTCCATCAGAATGTAGTCGATGTCGATTACGGCGGGGGTGGCGGCAACCATGTCGGCGCTGTGGTCGGCGCTGTGATTGGGACCCGTCACGGCGTAAAGGCTTTCTGAGTTTTTGTGTACCCATTTACCGGCCCTCGCGCGGATCACGTTGACCAAATCCCGTGCAGTCATACTACCCGTTGCGCCTTTGACATAAGCTTCGGCAGCGATCAGGTAGAGCTCCGAGAACATGGCGAGCTTCTGCGGACGTGGGCTCGAACCGTTGAATCCACCCAGCTGGTTGGAGGGGTGGTCGGTACGCAACTGACCATGTTTCCAGATAGCCGGGTAGAGGTGGCGGTTGATCTTGGTGGGTTCCACAACCCATGCGGCTTCGCCGGCCATTTCGCCTGCGCCCACGTTGCTCTTGCCAGCCTGTCCGTCTGCGGGATATGTGACAACACCGGGGGCCTCATCTTTGTGCAGGAACTTGACGATCGGATCTCCGGGACGCACGGTCATGCCGTTGGCATTCGTCAGCGAAGCGATGCTTGCCGTCGAGCCGTTCTTCTGCCAGTTGGCGAACAGAGTGGTCACGAAGGTACTCTCGAAACGCGAGTCGTGTTCCTTGTCGGCAAAGGTGTTGGTCAACACTCCGATCGGAGGAGCCTGACGGGCCCAAGGGCGTCCGTACTCCTGAACGGCCTCGCGCCATATCGACTGAACTGCGTTTCCGGCGTCGTTGTAGCTGCGGGTGGTGTCGTACTGCCAAATCGTGAAGAAGAAGTGGTAGAACGTTCTGGTGGCGTTGTTGTTGGGGTCGAAACCACCGTACTGACGGTTCTGGGTGTGATCCACGTAGAACAACATCTCCATGTTGCGGTCGTTGGCTGCCAAGTGAGCCTCGAAGAACGAGGGCATCAGGCCGTAGGGACCAGGATTGTTGATCGCTTCGAGAGCCGTGTCGTAAGCCAACTGGAAGTACTGCTGGTAGGTCTTACCGTCGGGGTCGTTGCGCGGAGTCTCCGGATAGGTCGGAATATCGTTGGGATTTTCCAGCCACCATGCGTAGGTCAGATAGGCCTTCGACAGGAATAGACGGGCAACGTTCTTGGTTACCGTACCGGTCGCGCGGGGCGAGTCGGGCAGATTGGCGATACAGTACAGCAGGTCGGGGAAAATCACCTTGGTGTAGACTTCGGGAACCGTGTTACGGGTCGAAGCGGTGGTCGGGGTGTTGTTGAACTTCAACTCGCCCGAACCCAAATCGAGCGGCGCACCGCCGAAAGTGGTCACCAGAAGGAAATAACGGTAAGCCCTAAAGAAGTTGGCTTCGGCCAGCAGCGATGGAGAGATGCCTGCGGCCGTACCATTTTCAATGATGCCGTTGGCGTCATTGATCGTGGCGAACGTGCCGTTGTTCCATGCCCTGCCACCCGGATCGTTATCGGCGGTGAACAGCGAACCGCGACCGATCGTGAGGTCGATGTTGTTCTGATTGCCGTCGGCCAACTGGCCCGAGGCAGTCTCGTCGGTGGCCATCTGGGTGAACGTGTAGTAGTAGTCGCCGTGGAGCGAACGGAGGTTCTCGTAGAGACCGGAGATACCCATTTCCACCCCCCTCGTGGTCTTGAAATAGTCGGGGGTGTATGTTGCTCGCGGCGTCTCGTTCAGAAGGTCGGTACAAGCGCTCGTCGCGAGCACTGCCGCAAGAGCCAATCCGCCTGATAACAATCTGCTATTCAGTTTCATATTCTGTGTATTTTAACGGTTAGTTAGAAAGAAAGATTTACGCCGAACAGGAAGTTCTTAGTGAAGGGAACACCGCCACCCTGTCTGAGCATACGGTTCGTGCCCTGGGTGATGTCGGCGCCGGTGTATTCGCCGGTGCTGGGACGAATGCCGGTCTCCCTCTTGAACGGAGAGAAGAACACGAACGGATTCTGAGCCATTGCGTAGACACGAACGTTCCTGAATCCCGAGGCGTTCATCCACTTTCGGGGCAGAGTGTAACCCAGCGTGATGGTACTGATGGTCAGGTGCGATGCGTCGAACAGGGCCAGTACGTCCAGGTACTTGATGTTGTCGCCGCTGCGCAGGCCGTAGGGGTTTGGCCATTTGGCACCGGTGTTGTCGGGCCTCCAGTAATCCACGTCAATATTACCGCGACGTCCGCTAAGCAGGTTGTTGTAACCGCCGCCGTCATAGTAACGCGAGTAGAACAGACCGCCGCCTTGGAACGTACCAATGACGGTGAGGTCGAGGTTTTTCCATGCAACGCGGGTGTTGAAACCGCCGGTGAAGTTGGCTTCGGGGTTGATGACCTGACGGTCGTTGTCGTCGATCCTCCTCACGGGTTTGCCGTTGGCGTCGTGTTCGCCGGTGTATTTCACGCGGATCGAACCGGGAGTCGAACCGGGCTCGTAATCGTTCATATAGGCGTCGCCTTCCTGCCACAGGCCATCAGCCACGTAGTTGTAGTAGACGTTGATCGGGTAGCCCACGAACCAGGCGTTACCCCGATTTTCCGTAACACCGTCGGCCAGTGCGGTCAGCTTGTTACGGTTGACCGAGAAGTTCACGCCCGCGGTCCAGTTCCAACCGTTGTTGTTGTCGATGATGGTGCCGTTGAGGGTCAACTCGAAGCCCTTGTTCTCTGTGCGGCCCACGTTGGCGGTGTAGGAACCCACGCCGCCCGAGTTAGGCAGAGACACGCGCTGAAGTACGTCGTGGGTCTTCTGAGTGTAATACTCGATGGTACCCGACAGACGGTTGTTGAGCAACGTGAAGTCGATACCATAGTTCCACGTCTGGGTGTATTCCCATCCCAGGTTGGGATTGGCCAACTGGTCGAAGTAGAGACCTGTGAGCAGGCTGTTACCCATGTTAAGCTGGCGGGTTCCGAGGCGACCCAGGGTCGAGTACTCGGGAACCGACTGGTTGGAGGTCTGACCGTAACCGACCCTCAACTTGAGTGCGTCGAGCCACGATGCGCCCTGCATGAAATTCTCTTCCGAGATGTTCCAACCAACAGAAACCGCCGGATAGGTGTGCCACTGGTGGCCCGGGGCCAGACGCGACGAACCGTCGGAACGAACCGCTGCCGAGATCATGTACTTGCTGTCGTAGGAGTACATCGCACGCCCCATGTACGACACGAGACCGCTCTGGGTGTAGCGCTGTTCGCCGGGCAGAACCGACACTGAAAGGTCTTCCACGGCCTGTCCGATGTTCCAGTAGAGCATATCCTCGTTGGGATAGTCGCGACCCTGCATGCGGTTGTGGTGGAATGTGGTCTGCTCGGCTGCGAAGAGGGCCACTGCGTTGATGCTGTGCTTGCCGTTGAACACGCGGTCGAAGGTCAACAGGTTTTCAACCGACCAATTGGCTCTCCAGTTCTGGTCGACCTGTGCAGTCGACACAGCGTTCTCGTTGGAGTTGTTGATACCGCGGCCGGTGAACTCACCGTCGAAAGTGTTCATGTAGTTCAAACCGACATTGATGCGATACTTGAGGCCCTCCACCCACGGTGCCGTGATCTCGGCGTATACCGTGTTGAAGGTACCGAGTCTGCGGGTGTCGTCTTTCCACCTGTGTGTATTGTTCTCTACCACGTCGCGGGTTCTTACCCAGTAGGTGTCGGTTGCCATTGCAACTACCCTTTTTAGGGTTCCGTCGGCATTGTACGGGTCGGCCAAAGGCGAATTTTGGAGGTCGACACCTATCTGCGATCCCTGGGTGAAGTTGTAGTTGGTGTTGGTGTTCATACCTATGCGAACCCATTTACCTACCTGGGTGTCTATGTTGGCCCTGAGCGAGTAGCGGGTGAAGTTATTGGTCGGCAACACGCCCTGGTCCTTGTAATAGGTAGTACCGAAGCTGTATGAAGAGGAGCGCGAACCGCCCGAAACACCTATGTCGTGGCTGGTGGTCCAACCCTGACGGAGCAACAGATCCTGCCAGTCTGTGTTCACGCCCTGCTTTTCGTCGGAACCGAGGCTGGTGTAAAGACCGGAGGTTCCCGCAGGGGCCGTCTTCAGATATTCCTTGAGCGCGTACAGCTGGTCACCCGTCATCAGGTCGATACGTTCGGCGTTCTTGATGCCGTAGTAGCCGTTGTAGGTGAGGGTGGCGGGGCGTTCTTCGCCTCTGCTGCCGCTTTTGGAGGAGATGATGATCACACCGTTGGCGCCGCGCGAACCGTAGATCGCGGTCGACGAGGCGTCCTTCAGAATGTCGAGCGATTTGATATTGTTGGGGTCGATGTCGTTTAGGTTACCGGCAAAGGGTATCCCGTCGAGTACGATCAGCGGGTCGTTGCTCGCCGTGAGCGAACGGGTACCGCGGATGCGGATCTGCATCGGCTGTCCGGGACGCGCCGAGCTGGGGCTCATCTCCACACCCGCGATACGGCCCATCAGAGCTGAGGTGATGTCGCCCGCGGGCACTTCGCGCACCACGTCGCCCCCCATGGTGGCGACCGATCCGGTGACGGCCTCGCGCCGCTGGGTGCCGTACCCGATCACGACGACGTCGTCGATCTGTTCGGCGGACTCGACGAGGGTGATGTCGATGCTTGTACGGCCCTCGACGGCCACCGACTGGCTCTGGAATCCGAGGAAGGACA
>JAITWC010000115.1 GCA_031285485.1 Alistipes sp. | reverse complement strand
TGAAGATACCCTGCTTTTTTGAGCAGCGCGTTATACACTCCCCGGCCGGGGCCGACGTCCAAAATCTTTATATCCCGATCCGGCAAAGTCTCGCAAACAAAATCGATCGTTTCCTTTTTTTCGAAAGAGGGGCTCGAACCGGCGTGGGGAGTGATCTTCGAGTAAACATAATCCTGGCTGACATAGACCCTTTTGATCTCCCGGTTGAGATTTGCCCAAACCAGTCCGGCTTTATAGTAAGCATTCGATAAAGAGCATATTATGAGGAATGTTGGATGGATATATTCTTGCGTGATGAGACGGTGCAGGTTCATTTTACATATGGTGGATGACCGTTTGTGTGTCCCGCCGGCAATGATGCCGGCGGGAGTCTTTATTCGGGGATCGGTACTGTCCCTACGACCTGTAAAAAACCTTCGTCCCGGGAGCAACGGACTCGGTGATCCAGACATTTCCACCGATGATCGCGCCGCTGCCGATAACCGTGTCGCCGCCCAGGATCGTGCAGCCCGCGTACATTATCACCCCGTCCCCGATCGTCGGGTGGCGTTTCACCCCCTGAAGGTCTTTCTTCACGAAGGTCGCCCCCAGCGTCACCCCCTGGTACATCGTCACACCCTCGCCTATGACGCACGTCTCGCCGATGACGATCCCCGTGCCGTGGTCGATGTAGAAGTGGCGGCCGATCGTCGCTCCCGGGTGGATGTCGATACCCGTGCGCGAGTGGGCGTGCTCCGACAGCAGCCGCGGAAGGATCGGAATGCCAAGCGCGTGGATGGCGTGGGCCAACCGGTAGACTATGATGGCGTAGAATCCCGGATAGCACAGCACCACCTCCTCGCGGCTCACCGAAGCCGGGTCGCATTCGGTAAACATCGTGGCGTCCTCCAGCAGCCCGGTGTAGATGTCGGGGATCCGGCTGAAGAAACGCTCGGTGACCTCGCCCCTGCGAACACCGTCGGGCAACACGGGAGTGATCAACCGCCGGAACTGCAACTGAAGGTCGAGCCAGCGGTACTCTATCTCGTCGGGCGGGAATATCTGTCCGTGGGTGACGGGAAACAGCAGCGCCACCATGTCGCCGAGAAACTCCACCGCCCCCTTCTTCGAGGGCACACCGTGGCAGCACTCACCGTGAAGCACGGCGAGTGTCCGGGGAAAAGATTTTACGGGATTGTCCATCTGTTTGTCTTATATTTTGATCAGGTTGTGTTTCACCGCGTAGAGCACGAGGCTGGCCGTGTTGCGGCACCCCGTTTTGGCGAGTATGTTGGCGCGGTGTTTGTCCACCGTGCGCTTGGAGATGAACAGCCGCCCGGCGATCTCGTGGTTCGACAACCCCTCGCACACTAACGGCAACACCTCGGTCTCGCGATCCGACAGCGGTTCCACTCCGTGCGCCTCGCCGCCGCGGTGCATCGCCTCCACGAGCGAGGGCACCAGTTCGCGCGAGAAGAAAGTCCCCCCGGCCGCCACCTTTTCTGCCGCCGCCGCCACCTGCGCGAAGTCGGAATCCTTCAGCAAAAAACCCTTCGCCCCCGCTTCCACCATCGGCAGGTAGAACTCCTGCTCGCCGTGCATCGACAGCGCGATCACCTTCAGCTCCGGCCAACGTTCCAGTCCCCGCCGCGTCGCCTCCACCCCGCCCATGCCGGGCATGTCTATATCCATGAATACGACATCCGCCTCCGTCCCGAGTAGCAAAAACTCCTCCCCGCTCGCCGCCTCGCCCGTCACCAGGAACCGTGGGTCGGCCGACAGCAGCAACCGCAACCCGTCGCGAAACAGGCGGTGGTCGTCGACCAGCATTATGCGGATAGGCTCACTCATGGCCGCGCGCGAGGTCAATCCGCACCCGTGCTTTCATCCCCTCGCCGCGCGCGCTGTCGATGTCGAGCCGGCCGCCGAGGGTGTTGATCCTCGATGCGATGTTGCCCAGTCCCATGCCGCTCCCGCCGTCGGTGGCGGGGCTGAATCCGCGGCCGTCGTCGCTGTAATCGAGCGTCAGGCTCGTGCCGTCGTAGTCGAGCGACAGGGTCACGAGGCTCGCCCCGGCGTGGCGCAGCGAGTTGGATACGAGTTCGCAAATCACGCGGTAGAGTATCACTTCGACGTCGGTGTCGAACCTCTCGCCGCGCAGGTTGGTGGTGTGGTTTATCTTCGTCGCGGGGTGGATGCCCGACAGCCGCCCTATAAAGTTTTCGACCCCCTTGCCCAGGCCGAACTCGCCGAGGACGTGCGGGCTGAGGTTGTTCGATATTTCGCGCAGCGAGCGGATAGCCTCGTCCACGACGTGCGAGGTGTTGGCGATTATTTCGAGATTGGCGGCGTTTTGCTCCCCGGTCGACAGCGCCGACAGCGACATGCGGGCCGACGAGAGCAGCGGGCCCATGCCGTCGTGCAGCTCTTTCGAGAAGCGGCTGCGCTCTTTCTCCTCGGTGCGCAGGATCGTCGACAGGATTCGTTTGGATGTAAGGCTGTTCTGGAAGATAAGCCGGTCGATGTACTCCACCAGCCGCCGGGCGTTGAACAGCACCACGGTGAGGGCGAGCGATATCACGATGTCGATCCAGGTGAGGGCTATGATCCATCCGGAGGCGGTTCCGCGCGGAATGAAGTGAACGAACTGCAATACCCTCGACGCGGTCATGAGCAGCATCGTGGCGATGAGCAGTATCCACACCGAGTTGAATTTGGTTTTTCGCACCAGCCCGATCGCCACCGCCGTCGCGGCGAACTGCAACACGATCGACACGATGAGCAGTATCTTTACAACCATAGATTTCCTTAGTATTGCGGTTTCCCCTCCGATCGCAAAGATAATAAATATAAACGTGTAAACCAACCGTCCGCCTTGCGCACCTTCCTCCCGCACCGGAACAGCACCCCCGCACCCGGGAAGTTCCACGGATGCGGGGGGGGGCTGAAAGCCGGATGCATTAAACAGCGGGAATAAGCGAGGGCGGCGCACCCCACACGGTGCGCCGCCCGTCTGTGGTTGTGGATGGAGCGCCGCCCGCCCGTCAGAAGGAGTAGCCGAAGCGCACGTTACAGTGGGGAGAGGTCAGGAACCCGCCGCGCCATCCCCACGCGAGGGTGGCCCCGGCGGTGAACTCGAACAGCCAGCTGCCGCCCCACACGCGGCGCATGCCCCACATCGGGGTGAACGAGGTCGCGCCGACCACCGTCAGGTCGCTGTCCGAGATGTAGCCGAACGGCATGACGTTCTTCATTTGCATGGCCAGGAAGCTGCCGGCGTTCCCCGACGTGCCGTGGCCGCGAGCGGCGCGGCGGTCGAGGCCGTAGTAGAACCTCGGCTCGATGTCGATCGACGGGGCGATGGCCCAGAAGCCCCGGTCGCCGCCCAGCATGTTGTAGCCCCACGCCGCACCCGCGTCCACACCGGCGCGGCCCGTGATGGTGCCCAGACGTCCGAGCGGATGCTCGTAGGCGTAGTGGAGGCCGACGCCATACGGGAGGTAGAGCGAGACGGATTCGGTCGTTTCGGTGCGCGGGCGTTCCTGCGCCTGTGCGCCAGCCAGCGCCAGTACGACGGCGGCCGCGGCCAGAATAAATACTTTTTTCATTGCTGTTGTTGTTATATTGGTTATTGAAATCGGTTTTTCCACTGTCCGGCCGCTCCTCTCGCCCGTCGGTTTCGTCCGTTCAGTCCGCAAGCGGGGCTGTTCGGCGCCCGCCGGAACTCCGGCGAGGGGCTTTTCGGTCGATTTCGCGGTATCCCAACTTTGGGAAAGGGGCTTTTCGCCCGATTTTACGGTGTCCCAACTTTGGGAAAGCATGTTTTCGGTCGATTTACCCATGTCCCAATGTTGGGACACTGCAAAACACACCGCCGCGCACCCCGAAAAGGAACGCGCGGCGGGCAAACCGGCCGCGCGGCGTCTAAACACTCGATGTTCTGTCGCCGGTCATCCGTCGTTCCCCTCAGAACGCGAGCCGCATGCCGATACCGCCGGGGGCCGTCCCGAAGGCGAGGGTTATCTCCCGGCGTGGCACGCAGGCGAGGCCCGCGGCGGAGTTGTAGGCCGCCGCCGCTTTGCGGTACTGGCCGACGGTGACGAATGTCAGCCCCACCGCGCCGCCGATCGTCGCCACGCCGCCGACCATCAT